>NZ_JAKUDW010000091.1:0-21183 GCF_022662595.1 Bacillus cereus group sp. BfR-BA-01524
GTCACTTTACTTGAACCATCATGCAATTCACTTGATCCGTCGTGTAGTTTACTTGCCCCTTCTGCTCCATCTGCTAATCCTTTTGAGACGTCTTTAATAGAATCAAACATTTTCTCTGCATATGTTTTCGTTAACGTACTTGCTACTTCACCTTTAATTTTTTCAATGGCTGTTCCTCCAATTTGTGAAGATAAGAAGTTTAAACTTTCGTTTGGAATGTATTCTAAGTTTAATCGCTTTGGATTGTCTTTTAATAACGTTGTAGCGTTACTTGAGAAGTCATCTGGAATGCGCACTAACATGTAATACTTTCTACCTTCCATTCCTTTCTTTGCTTCTTTTTCACTTACGAACTCCCATTTAAAACTTTTATTATCTTTTAAATTATCAACGAGCCCTTTTCCAACCTCAATTGGTTTTCCATCAAATAGTGCGCCTTTATCTAAATTGACTACTGCAACGGGTAAGTCATCTAACTGTTTATACGGGTCCCAAAAGGCCCACAAAAACATCCCTGCATATAAAATCGGTACAAATAAAACCGCGATAATTGGAATTAATATTTTTTTACTTTTTATAATTTCCGTGAACTCTTTACGAAGTAACTGATTCCCTTTCATAATTTCTCCCCCTTTTATAAAATGACCAAAACGTTCATTTAGTCATTTTCACCCAAACAAAAAGGCTATACTTGTTCATACATATGCCTTATCCCCGAATTTATTACTATGCAACTTTTCCTCATTTTGATTATAGTTTTTCTATATCCCCCCTTAACTTAAATGTATGACCATATTGTTCGATTGGTCATTTTTTATAAAATTAAAAGGATTATCTTAGTTTGACAATCCTTTTAGTAAATAAAGTTCAAATAACTCTGCAATTTTTTCTTTTTCTAGCGGTTCGTGATTTTTTTCCCAATCAAAAATAAGTGATACATATAGACGAAGCATAATAAATGCTGTAATTTCTGGATCACATTTGCTAATTTCACCTTTTTCAATCGCAATCTTTAAATACGATTGAATAACAGAAACGATTTCCACATCAACTTGTTGCATAACTTCTTGTACTTCTTTCGTTCCCATATCGCGCTCTTCTTGAATTAATTTAATCATGAGCTGATGTTCTTTTCTAAATTCCAAGATGCTATATAATGCTCTATGTACATTTTCAAAAAATGAAACATCTGAACGAATTGCGCTTTCTGCAACTTGCTTCATTTCTGTAATTAAATTAGAAATAATTTCACCAAATAGCTCTTCTTTATTTTTGAAAAAAGTATAAATCGTTCCTTTTCCTACATTCGCTAACTTCGCTACTTGATCCATCGTTGTTGCTTTATAACCGAACGCTGAAAAAGACTTTGTTGCAGCTTCAATAATAGAACGTTTTCGATCTATCGCCACATTGTCACCTCCAAAAATGACCAATTGGATAATATAGTCAATCAGTACATCTTTGATATTACCACACGCTTACATTCTATACAAGTTCTCTTTTTATTATTTCCAGTATAAAAGATTTCAGTCAAGTTATATCATACTGTCCATAGTGTATCAGAAGAAAAGAGAAAAGGAAAAGGTGTTCTTGATATATATATCTTAAGAACACCTTTTTATTATTTCAACATAGAAAGCATAACCTTCTCTAACTCTTCTTTATTTACATTCTTATCAAATACTGCTTCTCCTTGCTTCTCTAAACTATGATTAATAATGACAATTTGATACGCACTATTTTTCCCTTTTGCAGGAACAATCATCTTCATACCTTGTAAATTACTATCCGAGTTATGAGTCGCATAGAATATTTGATTACCTTCTAATTCGTACTGTTCAATATTTTCTTCTACAACAAATAAAGCATGGAACGGATCTTTACTTTCTCCAAATACTTGTGATTGATAAGTTGTATAGTTTCCTTTTCCGTTTGTATATTCTAATTCAATAATTAATTCAGGTCTTCTCTTAATAAAATAACCTACCTTTTCATCTTTCAGATTGTATCCTTCAATTGTGTAAGTTGGCTTCTTAATTTGAAAATCCACATGTTGCTGTGCTTCCTTTACCGTGTAATTTAAAGATTCGTATACTTTGTCATCAAATGGTTTTGACTGATCATAAAGCGCATATAATTTGTCACGATCGGCTTTTGTTAAACGCTCTTCTCTAAAGAATACTGACTCGTAGTCAGGATCTCTCGGAGCACCTTTTTTCTGTATATTAATAATTTCTTTAGATAATTTTATGTACTGCTGGAACTCATCTTTTGTTAAAGATTTTTCAGCTAAATATAAATAATCTGTCTTTTGTTCATATACTCTTGCTGAATAATGATATTCTTTTTTCGCATTTTCTTCTGTACCAAACAGCATATCTACAGCATTTTGGAAAGCATCCTTTGACTGCTCTACTTTATCCTCTTGCTTTTCTTTTCCTTCCGTTGCACGTGCGTTGAATAAAGAGAGGGATGCTATAGCAACTATGACAATAACTCCAAGTAAAGAAAGACGATACGATTTCTTTTGGAATTTTTTAATCATAATGATTCTCCTTTTTAGTGTTCGTTTATTTCTACTTAAATTTGCTAGGCTTGGCACTTGATAGGAATAGTGTTCTAGAAGGGTAATAATTGTATGACCGTATGCAATTTGTTCCTCTTTATCTATAAAAGTAAGTGCATATGCATCACAGGCTAATTCTTGATCTTCTCGCATACAAAAATAGGCGTACCAAAGAATTGGATTGAACCAATTTAATAGGATTAAACTGTACATAATCCAATTTACAGCTACGTCGTTTCTCTTAATATGAGCTAACTCATGGTAAAAGACATATTGTAATTGTTGCTCATTTAATACTTTCATATGTTTTTTTGATAGTAATACTTTTGGGCGGAAGAAACTAAACACAGTTGGACTTGCAATTTTTCCTGCTAAACGTAAGGAAACTGCCTTCTTCACTTTCATAGACTGCTTACAGCGATCAAACACTGTAATGACCTGTTCATCCGTAATATCCGGTTGTTTCTTTATGTACGAATATAACCGTCTATTTGTAAGAAACGTGATAGCTGCTAATATGATTACCCCAGCTAGCCACACATACAAAGCAAGTTTGTATAAAGAAAATGTAGTCTGTTTTTCCGAACTGACTTCTACTTCCGGTTCGCTAGTTTTTGTCACCATTTTAGGATTTGATTCCAATTCCACTTTACGGTCGCTTTCTATGTTCACTATATTCTCAGTAGCCGGCATATTTTTTGGAATAACTTCCGATACACTAGAACTATAGGAAAGTAATGAGTAAATGCTATAAGAGCTATCTGGCGACCACGGTAAAAGGAGTCTTACCATTAATACGATCCACAGCATATATTGCCACCGGGGTGTTAATTTATTTCTAAATAGAACTTTTATACATAAAATAAATCCAACTAATATGCTAGCCATAAGTGAAGTTTCTATAAGCCAATCAAAAAAATGAGGAAGGTATACATTTATAAGCGTGTTTATCATTTTTATCGATCCTTCCTCTTATTCTCCTCTGTCTTCTCATCTAAAATGCGTTTTAATTCATTAATATCTTCTGAAGATAATTTCTCCTCTTTTAAGAAATTAACAAGTAATGGTTTAAACGCTGCACCGCAAAAACGCTTTAGTAAAGATTTCGTTTCCACTTGCAAATAATTATCTTGTGATACTAACGGATAATAAGCATACATTCGCCCTTTATCTTGATGGTAAGAAACGGCTTCCTTTTGTACTAATCGATTAATTAATGTGCGGATTGTTTTCGGTTTCCAGTCCATTGCATCTTCCAGTTCTTCTATAATTTCATTCGCTGTTTGTGGAGAACTCGACCAAAGTACTTTCATAATTTCTAATTCCGCTTCAGATATTTTAGGTAATTGATTTGTCATCGTATGTTTCACTCCTAAGTATTACATTTGTAATCTATACTTAAGATTACAAATGTAATACTTAATTGTCAACCATATTTTAGAAAAATTAATTTCAGCTAAACCTTACTTCACAACAACAAAATTCCTCTTTTTCAAATAATCAAATAAAAAAACAAGAAAATCTTTACAATTAATAGTAATATAGAAAATAGACAAGTTTATCAAAACAGTGGAGGCTTTTTCAGTCATGATGCGTGCACTTCGTTTAAATATAAAGCAAGCTTTTTGTAGTCGTATTTCTTTCATTATGATGCTTAGTGGATTCGTTCTTATTTGCATTTATCACTATTATTATGTAATTCGTTATTTAGGAAACGCAGCAAATGGTCCTATATCAACAGATTTAAAATGGATTGGATTTCGCGACAATGAAATGGATGTTTATTTATTATTAATGCCAGTTATTGCGAGTTTCCCCTTTAGTACAAGTTACAATTCGGATAAGTCCGATGGTTTTAAACCGTTTGTGAGTAAGGGGATTTCTATATTTCCTTATTCAGTAGCGAAATATATCGTTACGTTTTTTTGCGGAGGATTTCTTTATACACTTCCATTCATCTTATCGTTATTATTTTGCAAATTAACCATTCCAGACGGAACACCTACGGTTGGTTCAGGCATCATAAATGCTGATGGAATGTTTGCAAACCTATATTTTGATGCGCCTCTCACTTACATTGCTGTATATATCGGAATTAATTTTTTATTTGCAGGTTTAATGGCCCTTTTAGGACTTGCTGCATCTGTATGGTCACAAAAAGACTATATGGCAATTCTCTTTCCATTTGCAGCCGCCTCCATTCCTTACGTCCTGCTAAATACAATACTTCCTTCAATAGGCGGAGCACCTTTTCATTTATATGATCCGAAACAGCCATTGCAAGGCATGTCACCATATATTTTAATGACGCAATGTGCTTTCTTCCTTTTCGTTAGCTTACTTATGTATATACAAGGAGTAAAGCGGGATAGAAAAAAATATAAAAGAAGACTGCAAAGAAGAGAGCGGTGTAGAAAAGCGTTTCAAACAATTTCAGACTAAATGATAATAAGAGCGTAATCCCCTAAGTTAACATAGAGAATTACGCTCTTATTATCATTACTCATATAATCATCCTCCCCTTTACGGTGTACCTGCCAATCCCCATAAGATAACGAACACCACAAAATAAATTGCTTTAATACCTACCACTGAACATAATAAAATAATTGCATATTTACTTAATTCTCTTCTTGCACCTATTAAAGTAAAAATAACCGCCAAACTAAATGTTATATAAGAAGCTGTTATATTAATTAAGTTATACGTAATATCTAGATTGCTTGTAAGTCCTGTTACATCAGCTACAAACTGAAGCATGACGATCGTACTAAAAAAAATTGCAAGCTGATTCATTAACTTTCCATTTATTTGTAACTGCATTGATGTCCTCCTTCTGAAAAAACTAAATTTTCAATCAATTTTATCATTAGATTACAAAAAAAGGAATCATCTCTTTATACTATTCTATAACGATGCAAAAAAAGAACGCTTAGTCACCTAAGCGTTCCTTTCTTTAAGAAGCTTTCTTCAAATCAATTTGAGCAAGTACTGGGTCATGGTCGCTTACACGTCCGTGCTCTTTCATTATGTTTGAGTTTAAGTGCACTGGATCTACAATTGTGTGCGGTGCGATGTTGTTTGTTACTAAAATATGATCTAACACTTGTGCATTTCCTTCGTGAATGTAAGTGTAACGATTCTCTTTCGGCACTGTGTTTAACATATCTTTTAAGATTGTTCCCTCTAGTGTTTTTAGTGGTTTAGAGAATTCGAAATCGTTCATATCACCTAACACAACAACTGGTGCATTCGTATTCTTTTTCTGAATTCCTTGCACGAAATGATTTACTTCTTGTGCTAACTGAATTCGTTTATCTTCACTTTTTAATACGAGCGGCTGCACTTTTCCAAATGGCGTTGCATCTCCTAGTTTTGAGTTTAAGTGATTTGCAACGACAACAATGTTTTGTCCTTGGAACGTAAATTCTGCCGCTAACGGTTTACGTGTACTTTCAAATAATGGATTTTCGTTCCCAATACGAACAACATTTTTATCAAGTAACTTCGGTACCGTCGCTAATTTCACGCGTGATGGATTATAGAAGAAGCCGACGCGAATATTCGCTCCTGGTGCTCCTCCATCTTGATTATTGTTTGGAGCGATTTCTACATACTCATACTTCGGTCCACGAATTTCTAGAACTGCATCAATGATACGTTTTGCGCTTAATGACGCATCTGTTGTACCGTCATTAATTGATCCGTTATTATCTTGCATTTCCTCTACACCGATAATATCTGGCATTTTTAAGTTGTATTTAATAGAATACGCTAACGCTTTTACCTTTTCATCTGTTGTTTCTTTTTTATTCGCTGAGAAGTTTTCAATGTTATATGTAGCAACCGTTAACTTATCAAGACGTGGCTGAATATTTGCCCCTACTTGCTTAAATCCACCATCCACTACAGCCGGCAATTCTGTTATTGGCGAAATACGGAAAGAACCGTAATCATATCCTACTACCCCTGTTATATCTCCAGTGAAAGTATCTCCTACTTTTGCTACATAATCGCGAGATACTTTTACAGAAAGACGCTCTGGGTTTAATTGATTTTCATCTAATAGAGGTGTGCCATATTGTGTTACTATTTTATCTCCACCATTTTTTACTGTTACATATAAATTTCCGTTTTTCTGAGGTGTAATAATTTTTGGTGTTGGCATCGTAACACGCATACCTTCTATACTTTCATAGAAGTCGATTGCATCTTCATTTGGATCAAATAAACCAAATGCATCATTATCAATAATCTGGTCCGGGATTTTCACACCGTTTTCCCCAAGTACAATCGGTGCCGGCAAAGATTGATCTTTTGCGATTACAGCAACGCGACTCGCCTTAATTTCTGTCGTCGTTAAGTCTGTTTCAAATCGCTCTGCATATCCTGGTCCAACATATTCTTCTACTACTCCATCAACTTGAATTAGATCTCCTACTGCTACATTCGCATCTTTTTTATATACGTAAATACCTTCTGAAGTAGCTGGATCATTATCTGGCTGATTATCTTCTATATAAAAGCCGTTTTTATCAAGCGCTGTGACAACGCCTTCCACATTGTTTACTTTCTTCCCGTTGTAAGGAGACATATGTGATTTTCCTTGAATGTCATGAATACGAACTGGTTCATTATTTACGATAATAAATGAAAATGTCGAAATTGCTGAAGAAGTAAGTCCTTCTTTTTCCGCGATTGCTTTCACTACACTATTGTCACTCACTATAATTTGTCCATTATAACGAACACTTTTATTAGTAGGATTAGAGCCATCTAACGTATAGTAGATTGTTGCGCCTTCTGTATTCGTCGTTAATGTTACCGCTGTTCCTTTAGCAACTTCTCCGCCGTTCGGCGAAGCTACTACATCGCTAACACGATTTTGTCCTTCACCTTGAAACTTATAAGCTGTTACTGATTTTAGACCTGGGTTACTAAAATATAATTCAAGAGTCCCAGTCAAACTAACTTTCTTCCCGATATTTTCAGGGTGATCTTTTACATTCACTGCCGTTCTCACATCACCTTTTGGCAACTGAACGGGCATGATTTTGTCTGGATTCGTTTCGTTTGGCGAATCTGCAATTGCTACGTTTGTATCATCAAACTTAGCTGGATCCTTCGTATATTTAGAAGAACTTTGCGTATATCCAACAATATATCCTTCCACAATCCCCTTCGTTTTCCCTTGCTGCTTAAATACTTGAATTGCTTTTTCTACTGACATAGAAGCAGTTTCTTCTGCTTGCGCTAAAGTTCCAGTAAATGAAAGCAATAGCAAAAATGATAAAAAGACGCTTAACAATTTCTTCACAGCCATTTTCCTCTCCCTATTTCATATTTTCTCAGCATTTCTATCATAACAAATGATTCGTTATATAGAACTATATTTCGACAAATTTTACAAAAGATTTATTTAATTTACAAGCTTTCAAACTATAATACAAAATAATAATTTTACACCTTCTACAAATGCACTCTATAATGTTAGGGAGAGAAAACAGAAAATATCGAAATTTGATTGGCATGTAAAATGGATTCATTTGAATAGGAGTGATTGGATGGAAGTGCAAACAGAAACATACCGCGCAGCTATGAATGGAACATTAGAACGTCATTTTTCAGATATGATTGCTGTTATACCAACTAGAATTACAATTGAGCAGTTAAAACACCGACTAGAAACTATTGCTACTAAAGTTGATGAGTTAAAAATTGTTTATAGTGATAAGACAAGCCTTATTGTTGAATTACATATGGGTGAAACAGTCCTACCGTATGAACTGCATATTGATGAGGCGAACGACCCAGAAGAATATAAAATGTACAATAGACAAGATTCTACAATTGTAGATCGTAATTTTGAAGATGCGGCTTTCGGCACTGAAATTTTCACTCGTACGCTATTTGTAGGCGATGTACTGGACTGCTTTTTCCAGCAGTTACAGTTTTTATGGAATCTCGCCCCAGATTTGTTATTTGTAATCGATTCAAGTGCAGCAATGAAAGTGATATCTAGAAGCTATATTGAATATCACGTTGAAAATGAATTATTACCTGACATTCCTGACTTGTACGTTATTCATTCTGTTTATGAAGACGATAAAGATGATGAGCCTACGCAATATTGGTTTCATACACATGGTCTTTTAAGAGCAGGCGTAACTGAAATAGAGTTAATTATTCCAAATCGCATTTCTTCCTACTACGGCATTGACGATCTCTTTCAAACATTTGCTAATAATGCCGTTGAGAATGGACAAGTCCCTATGAATGAGCCTATCGTTATCGCGCATAGTCAGCAAGGTTCTATACATACAGTCGCTGTTCCGTGGGAAAAAGGATTATCTTATATAGGGCATAAAACGAGTATGGACCAATTATCTTCAATCGAGGATGAAGAAGTGAAACTACAACCAATAGATGCACAAAATACATTCTTAGGTGGAATGGATGCCCGAGATAAATACCATCAATCTCCATCCGTTCTCTTATTCAAATTTAATACTTCAGAAGAATATATTGAAAGTTTTTTCAAAGAACACGAGGAAGCTACAGGGCTCATGTTCTATAAAACAAATAGTGAAACGGCTCGTATGGCTTACAATGCGAAAAATACTTTCGGGTATTTCAGCAACATTTTTAACATTGAACAATCAAATGAAGATTTTCGTTTCCTTGCTAAGTTTGGTGTCTCCTACGAAGAAGGAAAAAGTGAACATATGTGGTTTGAAATGCAAAACATTACGGAAGATTTCATTCAAGGAATACTCATTAATGAACCATATTTTATAGAAGATATGAGTGAAGGAAATAGTTATCATTTAGATTTTTATAACTTAACAGATTGGGTTATTTATGCAGGAGATGCCGTTATAAAGCCAAATAACTTATATATGTTTATTGTGCGATTAATTCAGCATCTATTACTTTCTCCAAATGAGATAATACACGCTTTGCAGCTTCCTCACCTTGATTAATACAATCTGGAAGTCCAGCACCAGCATAAGAACTACCTGCCAAGTATATACCAGGCAACTCTTTCTCCATAAATGTTGTGAGCTTTTTCATTCGCTCGTTATGGCCTACAGTATATTGAGGCATCGCTTCTTTCCAGCGACTTACGATTGTAAACTCTGGATCCTCTGTAATATCCATCGTCTTTCGTAAATCTTCTAGTACGAGCTGAACGAGTTCTTCTTCAGTTTGTTCTACAACCGCTTCATCACCAGCACGCCCGACGTAGCAACGAAGGAGTGTCTTTCCTTCTGGCGTTGTATGTGGCCATTTTTTATGCGTCCACGTACATGCTGTAATCGTGTAATCACTATTTCGTGATACGACAAATCCTGTACCATTAATATCGCGCTGGATTGCGGACTTTGGGAAAGCAAGTGCGACATTGGCAACGGATGTGGCTGGAATGTTACGGAAGAAACGAAACTGCTTGTACTGAGCAAACATGGACGGCAATACTTTATGCGAAGTTGCCACTACGATGGCGTCCGCTTCTATTTCTTTTCCGTTACTAAGAGTAATCGTATAACCATCACCCTGTTTTGCAACTTTTTCAATGCGAGTTCCCTTTATTATCGTACCTTCATGCATCTTTGCTTCGAGAGATTCTACGATAGATTCTAAACCTGTTTTCACTGTTTGGAAGATTCCTTTTTTCGGTTCAGCTTTCTCTTCTTTCGGAGCGAGCGTACGCATACCGAGTGAAATACTGCGATGTTTCTGCTCAAGCTGATACATTTGCGGGAATGTTGACATTAAGCTCATTTCATCAATATCCCCTGCATAAATACCCGATAGTAACGGTTCTATTAAGTTTTCAACCACTTCGTTTCCGAGGCGATGTCTGAAAAATTGTCCGAGTGATTGGTCAGATACTGGCTTTGACCTCGGCATTAATAGATCAAAACCAGCTCTTAATTTACCAATTGGGGAGAACAGCCCGGAAAATAGAAACGGCGTAATTTGCGTTGGAATTCCCATCATTGATCCGCTCGGCATTTTATGTAACCGATTGTTTACGAGGATAAATGATTGACCGGCTTGATTATTTACAAGTTCATCGCCAAGACCTAATTCTTTCACTAATCTAGCTGCACTTTCTTTTCGTGCTAAGAAAGAATCCGGTCCGCGTTCAATTGTAAATCCATCTTTTCGAACGGTTTGAATTTTTCCGCCAAGTTTACCCGATGCTTCTATAAGTAATGTATCAATCGGCAAGTTTTTTTCATGAATATTTTTTTGTAAGTTATGCACTGCTGTTAATCCAGTGATGCCTCCGCCGACGATCACAACTTTTTTCCTCAAGCAGGCTCCCCCTTTCTTCTTACAGTACAGATTCTTTTTTCTTTAATACAACATCTGTTAAGCAATCAATAAATGCGTCCGATGCATTTGGCATTTCTGGACGATAATATTTCGCGCCAATTTCATCTGTTACAACTTTACACTCAAAGTCATTGTCATATAAAACTTCTAAATGTTCCGCAACAAATCCAACTGGTGCATATACGAATGAAGTATAACCGTGCTTTTCATTTAGTTCTCTCGTTAAATCTTGTACATCTGGACCAATCCAAGGATCTGGTGTGTTTCCTGCACTTTGCCAGCCTACCGCATAGTTTGCTACTTCAGCGCCACGCGCGATGTAATCAGCTGTTTCATTTAATTGATCTGGATATGGATCGCCCATTGCAATAATTTTCTCTGGTAGGCTGTGTGCAGATACGATTAGTACTGCTTTTTCACGCTCTGCGTCTGACATGCCGTTATATATACCTTTCACTGCATCAACCCAGTACTGGATGAATTTCGGCTCTTTATACCAGCTATCAATGCCGTGAATTGTTAAGTTTCCAAGTTTCTCAGCTTCTTCTTGTGCTCGTCCAACGTATGATTTCACGCTAAACGTAGAATAGTGAGGTGCAAGAACAAGTGCGATTGCATCTTGTATTCCGTCGTTATGCATATCTTTCACCGCATCTTCAATAAACGGTTCGATATGTTTTAAGCCAAGATACATATGGTACTCTACTTCATCTTGCACTTCATTTAAACGCTTCTCTAACTTCTTAGCTTGCTCTAATGTAATAGTAGCTAAAGGAGAAATACCACCAATTGCACGGTAACGCTCTGTTAAATCTTCCAGCATTTCAGGACTTGGCTTTCTTCCTCTACGAATATGTGTATAGTAACGTTCAATATCTTCTTCTTTATATGGCGTTCCGTATGCCATTACAAGCAAACCAATTTTCTTTTTCATACAGCAATTCTCCTTTACTTCGCTAACTGCCCTTTAGAATATTCATGAATAAATGTAGTTAAACGTTTTAATGTATCTGGATTTACTTCTGGGAATACACCGTGACCTAAGTTAAAGATATAACCCGGCTGTTTCATCCCTTGATCTAAAATACCTTTTACATGTTCTTCAATAACAGACCATGGCGCAAGTAAGAATGAAGGGTCCATATTACCTTGGACCGCCTTATGAACGCCACGTGCACGTGCTTCCTCAATCGGTAAGCGCCAGTCTAAGCCGACTACATCAAGCGGTAAGTCGTGCCACTCATTCACTAAGTGTGCAGCTCCTACGCCGTGCATAATCATCGGTACACCCATCTTACGAACTTCTGCAAAAATACGCTCCATTGCTGGTTTAATAAATACGCGATAATCTGCTACATTTACTGTTCCAACCCAAGAATCGAAAATTTGAACTGCTTTTGCTCCTGCATTAATTTGCGCCTTTAAATATGTAATAACCATATCTGCTAGTTTATCCATTAAAGCGAACCAAGCTTTTGGCTCTGCATACATGAACGCTTTCGTATTATGGTAGTTACGAGATGGACCGCCTTCAATCATATAGCTCGCTAATGTAAATGGAGCTCCTGAAAAACCGATTAACGGTACGTCTAACATTTCTGTCGTTAATAAACGAATTGTATCTAGTATGTACGGTACGTCATCTTCTGGATTGATTTCCCCTAGTTTTTCTACGTCTTGTAAAGAACGGATTGGATTATCAATAACTGGGCCAATACCTGATTTAATTTCTACATCCACACCAATTGCAGGTAGTGGTGACATAATATCTTTATAAAGAATTGCTGCATCTACGTTATATTGATCAACCGGCAATTTTGTAACGTAAGCACATAACTCTGGATTGTGTGTAATTTCAAATAAAGAATACTTTTCTTTAATCTTTCTATATTCCGGCTGTGAACGACCTGCTTGACGCATATACCATGCTGGTACATAATCGGTACGTTCCCCCCTACATGCTTTTAAAAATGTCTCATTTATAGTTCTTACCAAGACCCTTGCTCCCTTCCTTACCAATGCTTCGAATACGTTCGATATTTATCTTTTTTTACTATACAGCTTGTAAAAACAAAATGCATAATATTATGTACGTTGTTCATTAAATTGACACAAACATTCGTAAAAACGCTTACTATTTTCACAACATTCTTATTATAACACAGAGAAAAACTATGGTTTAGCTACTTTTGACTTTTCTCCTTCGCGATTCGTTTGTGTATTATATGGTACAACGTAAAAGCTCGGTTTTGAAAATATGTTAACGAACTTTTCCTCATATTCTCCAGCACCGTTTACAGTGCTAACATGCGTATGAATTCCGTTCTCCACTCTATAGATTCGGTACATAATTCTGTTATCTGGAAGTGGCGTCCAGCTTAATTTTGTTTTAAATAAACCGAAAGGACTAAATGATAGTTTCATTTTTACATCTTCAATTCTTCGTAGCCGAATCGGAGCACCGATTGTTTCCACACCTTCAGGTTTCATAAACTTCTCTTTATGCTCTACATTAGCCTTCGTTAAAATTTTCTTAAATAATTTTGTCGCAGATGCACTTTCTCCTTGCAACTGATGCTCCTTATCCGTACGGTCATAACCAATCCAAACAGCGCCTACTAAGTTCGGTGTATAGCCGACGAACCACATATCTCTTGCTCCCTTATCGTCATTTGGCAATGAAGTTGTACCTGTTTTCCCAGCTAACGCACCGTTATATACACCAACTCTCGCTGTTCCTTCCTTCACAACTCCTTCTAACATTTTCGTCATATACCATGCTGTCTGCTTCGAGAAGATTTTCGTCTCTACTTTTGGCGATTCCCCAATGATTGCACCGTGTCTATTTAATACTTTATCAATAACGTGCGGCTCAATAATATTTCCATTTGCTAAAAATGAACGATACATTTTTACAAGATCAAATGTTGAAACGCCATTTTTTAATCCCCCAAGCGCTGTACTTAAACCAGCATCTGCAATATGGACATTTCCTTTTTCTAAATATTGCTTTCCTTCTTCTACCCCTAACTCATTTAATAGAGAAACTGCCGGTACGTTTGCCGACTCTAAAATCGCATCATACATCGTCATTTCTTTTGAATACTCATGATTATAATTTCGAGGTTCATACCCTTCAAAAGAATTTCTTTCATTTGTTAATAAAGAATACGGATTATACTTTCTCGTTTCTAGTGCTGGTGCATAAACGATAAGTGGTTTTAAAACAGATCCAGGCTGCCTTTTGGCAAAAACACGATTAAATCCTCTCGGGACGTACTTTCTTCCCCCAATCGCCGCTTTAATCCCTCCCGTACGATTATCCATTAATAAAAATGCACCTTGCGCCCCCTCTTCTTTCCCAGGGAAATTCCTTGCATCTTGAAACTGGTTATACGCTACCTTTTGAATTTTTTCATCCATTGGTACGACAAACGTATATCCCCCTCGGAGTACCTCTTGATGAGATAACCCGTATAAACGCGCTGCTTCATCTATGACCATATCAATATACGGCATATATGCAAGCTCATTCTCATCTAAGTTTTTATATAGAGCAATTGTCTTCCCTTGATAACGAACACTTTCTTCTGCAGTCAAATAGCCTTGTTTATGCATAAGTGACAACACGAGATCGCGGCGTTCCTTACTCTTCTCTGCAGAGTAGTACGGTGAATATCCGTTTGGTGACTTCGGAAGACCTGCAAGCATTGCCCCTTCCTCTACTGTTAAATCCTCAACATTTTTATTAAAATACAACTTTGCTGCCGCTTGAATACCGTAAGCCCCATGACCAAAATAAATATGATTCATATACATTTCAAGAATTTGTTGCTTCGTATATTTTTGCTCTAATTGAAGAGAAATTGCGACTTCCTTCAATTTGCGCGTAAATGTTTTTTCACGAGTTAAAAAGACATTTTTAGCGAGCTGCTGCGTAATGGTACTACCGCCCTCTACCTTTTCTCCAGCTAACGTATCTTTATAAAGAGCACGGAATATAGACGGATAATCAATTCCTTGATGCTCATAAAAACGAGAATCTTCCACCGCAACAAACGCTTGCTGCACATACTTCGGAATTTGCTCGACTGGTACGAGTTCCCTGTTTTCTACGTATAATTTCGTAATTTCTTTTCCTTTCTGGTCAACAATACGTGATGAAGAGTGGAAAACGAGCTGCTTTTCATCCATCATATAGCCACCAGCTAACACGATAAGTTTATAGAGTACAATTGCTACTACAAACGTTGCGACGCCGCCTAATAAAGTCCACTTTACTTTCTTCATACATCGTCCTTCTTTCCAAATGATGGTACATTTATTATTTGAAAAAGAAGTATCTTTATGTATATAATCTTCGAAGTTTTTTAAGAGAGTTGATATAATAGAAACAAACTATTAAGGGGGCATTAAAATGAAGGCTATTATTTCATACGAAACACCTCTAGAACAATCACATTTCACTGCAAAAAATGATGAGAAAAATATGTTTTATAAAGAAAATACAGAAGAATCTGTAGAAGGCTCACTTCAGTATGACGTACTAGATGCTGTCGGTGAATTTAAAGGACAACCTGGCTATATCGTTTGTAACAACATTTCTGTCACAGACGAAGGTCGCCCAGTATTTGAAAACCGCTTTAAAAACCGCGCAGGCCTTATTGAAAACGAACCAGGATTCCAAGCGATCCGTGTTCTACGCCCATTAAGTAACGATACATATGTCATCTTAACAATGTGGGAAACAGAGCAAAACTTTAAAGACTGGACAGAATCACGTTCATTCGAAAACGCTCATAAAAAACGCCCTGCACAAGCAGAAGGACAAGCACAGGCGCATCCACATGCTGAACAGCAAAAGAGTATTTTCTCTCGTCCGTCGTTCGTGACTACTTTTGATGTGTTAGTTTAATTAGAAAGTAATACAACACTATCAGTACGTGAAATTATATTAACGATTTTTCGAATATATCTATCACATCTTGAAATATATCAACGATTCGACTAAAGATATCCATTTAATAACAAAAAGGAAACACCACTACACATCGGTGTTTCCTTTTTCTTTGTACCAATTATATATACGAAGTGTGTCCTCTTTTCGCATGTGCTTCACTTTATAACGATGCCCCGCTACCGATACGACAGCTGTGCATAACTCGTCTTTCTTTTGAAAATACGATTGATTGTACCCCACTGCTTGAACATGTCTTCTACGCATGATTCCTGTATATTTCGCAAGACCTCTGTATACCATTGTTAATTGGTTTTCTTTCATCATATAACCGCCGCTAGTATAACGAGCGTATGCGAGTATTGTAAATGCGATACATAGCGGGATAAGAGTGAACAATGCAATATGCTGTTTAAAATATATACTTGCACCGGCAATTGGCACAGCGAGCACAGCACTTGTAATCCAGCCCATGATGATGTAACGGCGCAATGCCGCTTTCGGTAAATGAACGATTTCCTCCTCCATTTCATACGGCAACTGTAAATATGCGAGTAACTGCTGCACATTTTTTTTCTTCATAAAAGGATGTAGCATCACTTCATTCCCAGAGGATTTTATACTTTGAATGACTTCTACTTCGACAGAACAATACCCGATAGGCTGGCGAAGTATTCCTTCTTTCACAGTAATTGCTTGAATGCGGTGTAATTTTAACACAAACTCTTTCTTATCAAATAACCCTTGTACGATTCGAATTTCATTTCCGTTTCGCTCAATTTTAAAGTTTGCATATTTTAACGCATAGCCCGCTGTTGAAATAATCCAAGAAATTGCCATTAAAATTGCGGCCATAACGATTAATTCATATACACCGTTATCCATCACATACGCTTCCACTTTATTGATGAGCCATTCTGGTAGAAATTGATTAAACTCTGTGTAAAGGATTACTAACATAGAAAACACTAATCCAAATCTACCAGATGTAATAGATGCGAATAAAATTTCTTTCGCTGTTAACTGATAAACTGTCTTACTACCTTCTCCCGCAGGCACCTCTTCAGCCACAACGCTTCTTTCTTTATGTAATAAAGCAATTAGTCCCTTCGCTTCATCTTCTTTAATACCAGCTAACATCACTTCTGGCTCACTACCGCCGCCTGCAACTTCTATATTTAATTTTGTAAGTCCAAGTATTTGATAAATGATGTTAGAAGATGTACTAACATTTTGCACACGTTCTTTATTTAAGTAGCTTTCTTTCTTAACAAACACACCATGCTTTATATGTAAAATATTATTTTCAACCCAATACACCTTGAAATACCATTTTATAGCTGAGAAAATAGCCATAATAAATAATAAGGCCAAGAGAACAAGATGAAATAAATACCAAGGTTCCACTTCACCATCTGAGCGAAATAAAACAAGCAAAATAAAAGGCAACAAACTCGCAACCCTAATACCTAACAATATCGTAATCGGATGTTGCCTCTTATACATCCTCATCACTCACTTTCGCAAGTTCTCCAATTTGTCTTTTCAGCTGTTCTGCTTCTTCTTTCGTTAAACCTGGGATACTATGAGAAGTTGCGGCTGTTGAAATGTGTAATTCTGCTAAATTATACTTTCTCATAATCGGCCCTTGCTCAATCGTTACGTGCTGCACACGGATTATCGGAATAAGTACGCGTTTTACAACGAACATTCCCTTTTGAATCTCAATCTCTTCTTCATTTAATCTGTAACTATAATAGCGCTGACGTAAATTTGGAAATACAAAATAATCAAGTGGAATAAATATAATGGCTCCTGTTACTAATAGTCCAAACAACCAGCCCCACCAGTTAAAGTTAATCATAAAAAAGAAATACGCAATTACGACTGTTAGTATAACTGCCGCCCCAATTAAAGCGTGAATCCTCCACACTTTCAGCATATTAGAATGAATCTCCCTTTCTAACGGCTGCATCTCATCACTCCAATTCTATGAATTTATTACTTATATATTATCAAAAAATAAGGTTTTATATACATTTTTGTAAATTTATAGTCAAATAAATATAAGTGAATCAAAAGCATGTTAAAAAACATATATTATAAATATGAATTATATTAGACCAAATAAACCCTGCATGATTCATGCAAGGTTTATCGTTTTATACACAATATATTTCATTATTGTTGAGATATACTAGCATCGCTTTCAATTCGCTTTTCTTTTTGGCTCAGTTTTTTATCTTTAGATTTTTTTAATGTTAAAGTCATGCCAATAAAAATAAATAGAATTCCTGTTATTTGCATTAAAGTTGGACGGAATCCAGTAAGTACAGTATCTAATAATATTGCCACTGCCGGATCTAAAAAAACTAATATTGAGATTGTTTTTGTAGACAAATGGCGTAAACTATCAAAAAACAGATAATACACTATCCCTGTGTGAATAAAACCAGTAGCTATAATATATGTCCAATTACTTTGAGTGAGGCCACTAAAAGCATCTAAATCTATAAATGGTATTAAAAGAAATATCCCCAAGAATGTTTGTAAAAATGTCATTGCATACGCACTCATTTTGTTAATCCCTTTACCAAATAAAGTTGTAAATGCATAAAAGAGAGCTGCAAGAAATCCCCATATCATACCTGAAGACATTAATGAACCGAAAGAGAAGCTTCCATCGATACCAGCAATTAATAAAGCTCCCACAAAACACACAACTATTGAAATGATAGATATTAATGTTAATTTTTCTTTAAAGACGATACTTCCAATTAACAGTACAATTACTGGTGCAAGATGATAAACTGAGATAGCAATTGTAACTGACATATTTTCAAAGGCTTTAAATAAGAAAACCCAATTAAATACTAAGAAAAAGCCACATATTAAAACTTGAATAACTTCTTTTCGTTCCCATTTATCTTGTTTATATTGCCCTGTAAGCAGCCAGCATACACTTAAAAATATTGTCGCAAAAATACACCTTACAAACACTAATTCAAACGAAGGTAAGTTTGTTTGAACAGAAAAAAATCCAACTGATCCAAAGATAACCATTGATGCTATCATCTTTAAGGCCGGTACCGTTTTCTCTTGCTTAAAACTTTTTTGAAGCAAATTAATCCCCCTCCAATAAAAAAATCTGTTTATAGTGAGAAAAACACCAGCCTAAAAAAGGACAGGTGCTTTTCCTCAAAAACACTCAACTACAAGTTTTTCCCAGCAGTCCAACCACCATCAATTACAAAATTAGAACCAGTAATAAAGCGTGCCTGATCAGAAATCAAGTACTCAATACATGAAACAATATCCTGCGGCAACCCCCAAGTATCTAAAGATTGATTACTTTTTATCATAGACATCAATGCTTTATTACTAAAGTATTCTTCTGTAAGTTCAGTTCTAATAACACCGGGAGAAATGCTATTTACTCTTATATTTTGCTTCCCAAATTCCATAGCCATCTGTTTAGTCAATCCGATTAAGGCATGCTTTGATGCCACATAAGCAGCTCGCTCTGGTTCAGCCATTAATCCAGAAACCGATGCTATATTCACAATACAACCTTTTATTTTCGATTCACACCATCGCTTAGCTACTTCCCTAGAAAGGATAAATGGGGCTACTAAATTTACATCAATTACTTTTTTAAACATATCATCGGATAAATGTAAAACAGGTGTTATCTCTCGAATACCAGCTGCATTTATTAATATATCAGGAGAAAGCTTTTCTAAATCTAATTGAGTAAAAAGATTATGAATCGCTTCGCTATTACTTAAATCAATTTGCACTACTTTCAAAGGCATATCTGTTTTCATATAATCTATTAAGTTATTATTATTAATATCAAGAGCTATTACATGAAATGATTTTTCTAAAAAGTATTTTATACAAGCATGACCTATACCGCTATTGGCTCCAGAAATCATAATTATTTTATTCTCTCTCATTTTGTCTCCTTATAAGAAAATGTTACTAATAAAATATCACGAAAAGCCTCCGTACTACATTCTGTTCCAAGTGGCGTTACGGCATGGAAGACCTTTTGTCCAAATACTAAAGTTTCTAAAGGCTCCTTCAAACTTATAAACTGATTAATTTCCCGAGGAGAATTAGCTATTAAATTATCTCCGCCGATAGCTGTATTACTTAAATTCATAAGGTGTAAAAATACTACTGGTTCATCATCTTTATGTAACCAAATAGGTGAACTAAAAGATGGTCTTTCTTTAGTAGCTTTATATCTTACTTGATGTAAGCCTATAATTAAATCTTTACTTTTATCTATTATATTTGTTTTAAATGCAAACTCAGTATCGAAACGCACGATATTTTGAATTAAAGGATTACATAAAAAGCTATCATTTATGCTATTGAACTGTCTAACTTTCCCGCCATCATCATAGTTATATTCTTTAGATTGGAAGTAATCATTACTATTATCTAAAATATAATCTGGTGAATCAACATACTTTATATACCTTGAATAAGATCTAGCACGGCATTCACCGTACGCATCATCTTCCAAATTATAATAATCTAACTGTGCTTGTGTTAATAAACTATGATTCTCTTCCTCTTGTAAAAAGATTTCATTTGAGATTTCAAGAAACCCTTTAGATTCAAATTCATGTACCTTTTCTTCTATGCTAAAGCCACTCATTTTACTAAGAACAAACGTCATTATAAAAACCTCCACACTATTGTATTTTTCTTTCTCACCCTATGTTAGAAATGCAATAAGTAACCGAGATTCTTGCTTAATAAAATTAAAAATTATGATATTCAATTAATACACAAAATGAAATATATGTAATCCATTAAAACTATTTCTTAAGCAATATTATATATCCTTTTGGACATTATTTCTAATTATCTGAAGATTTATCAACATTAGTCTTAATATTCGGAACTAAAGAAATAACTTTTTCAGGAAGATAAAACTGCGAGTATTGCAATTATTTATGTATATAACTTTTTTTAAAATTATATTTTAAATATAGCTAGTTTTTTATAATTTTTTTGATATAATTACATACGGGAAACGGGAAGAATTTTGTCTTCCCATGTGTTTTTATTTGCATCTAGTTCTTTTGCTAGATGCTTTTTTTATGCTAAAAAAGGTATCCTCAAATACTTTGAGGATACCTTTTCACTTTTATTATCTCTGCTGTTTTCTACCTAATACGAATAATCCAAAACTCATCATTACAAGAAGTGCTCCCATATATGGTTCCACAGGCATTTTCTGCCCTGTCTTCGGTAATTCTTTTTCCGGTTTTTTTGAATTCGGTGTTCCAGGTTT
>NZ_JAKUDW010000092.1:0-20598 GCF_022662595.1 Bacillus cereus group sp. BfR-BA-01524
GTATTAGTATAATAGAAACTTTGTAACAAAAGAAAAAGAAGGGAGAATGAGGGATATGAACAGTGAACAAGTGTTTCAAGTAACAAAAACAGATTTATTAGGATCCTTAGGTGGAGCGGTAATATTAACATCATTTATTCTATTCCTTGCAAGTGTATTAGTATGATATATATAAATACAATCATTCAAAAAAAATAAAGACTCTAACGTATTAGTAAGTAGTTAATATGTTGGAGTCTTTTTTATATTCTTCTTATATACCCTCAAGTATTAAAGCTACCTCATTATCCAGCATTTATGGCTAATTAGACGCTGCGTTTGAAATTTGATTCAACGAATAATCAAAAATCCACTGAATAAAATCCCGCTTTATTTCAAAGAGAAAAAAGTCGAATTTTATATGTAAGAAAAAAAGAGGAATTTGACAGAAAAGATAGAAAATTTTAAAGGTCAGAATTTGTTAGCTTGCTAACTAATTTCTATTTATTTATGTTGGAAGCGTTTTCGGTTGGTTTTAAGTATGGACCATTTAATCTATTTACAGGGGGATGAAGATATTATGAAACAAAAATCTATGGATACGCTAGCTGCACAAATGGAGGATTTTTTTCCAGTACGTGATGTAGATCATTTGGAATTTTACGTAGGGAATGCAAAGCAATCGAGTTATTATCTTGCGAGAGCGTTCGGATTCAAAATTGTGGCTTACTCTGGATTAGAAACTGGAAACCGTGAAAAGGTATCTTATGTTCTTGTGCAAAAAAATATGCGTTTCGTTGTGTCTGGAGCTTTAAGTAGTGAAAATCGTATTGCAGAGTTTGTAAAGACTCATGGTGATGGCGTGAAGGATGTGGCACTACTTGTTGATGATGTTGATAAAGCATACTCAGAAGCAGTGAAACGTGGTGCCGTCGCAATTGCTCCACCAGAGGAATTAACAGATGAGGACGGTACATTGAAAAAAGCAGTTATTGGTACGTATGGTGATACAATTCATACGCTTGTAGAGCGTAAAAATTATAAAGGGGCATTTATGCCAGGATTCCAAAAGGTAGAGTTTAATATTCCATTTGAAGAGTCTGGTTTAATTGCTGTCGATCATGTAGTTGGTAATGTTGAAAAAATGGAAGAGTGGGTTAGTTATTACGAGAATGTCATGGGCTTTAAACAAATGATTCATTTTGATGATGACGATATTAGTACAGAGTATTCGGCGTTAATGTCGAAAGTTATGACGAATGGAAGCCGTATTAAGTTTCCGATTAACGAACCAGCAGACGGAAAGAGAAAGTCACAAATTCAAGAGTATCTAGAATTCTATAATGGAGCTGGTGTACAGCATCTTGCTTTATTAACAAGTGATATTGTTAAAACGGTTGAAGCGCTTCGTGCAAATGGGGTGGAGTTTTTAGATACACCTGATACTTATTATGATGAGTTAACTGCACGAGTTGGAAAAATCGATGAAGAAATTGATAAGCTAAAAGAATTAAAGATCTTAGTAGATCGTGATGATGAAGGTTACTTACTACAAATCTTTACGAAACCAATTGTAGATCGCCCGACTTTATTTATTGAAATCATTCAACGTAAAGGTTCTCGTGGATTTGGTGAAGGAAACTTTAAAGCGTTATTCGAATCAATTGAAAGAGAACAAGAGCGTCGCGGAAACTTATAAGATTTATATCCACCAGCAAAAGTCCCTTTGCTGGTGGAAATTTCATTTTTATAAGGAGGAATCAGGATGAAATTTGTTACATTTCGTCTTCCTTCAAAAGAAATACGGGCTGGATGGCTTGAAGGTGACAAAGTAATAGATATGAATCTTGCTAGTGAAGGGAAAATCCCTTCTTCTATGATGGCTTTTTTAGAAAAAGCTGATGAGTATGTAGAAGTAGTGCGGAATATTAAGAATCCAAATAAGGGTATATATGCTTTAGAAGAAGTACAATTGACAGCTGCTCTTCCTAATCCGAGTAGTATTCGAGATTTTTACGCATTTGAACAACATGTAAAAACAGCTCGTGGACGAAGAGGACTAGATGTTGTGCCTGAATGGTATGATATTCCGGTTTTTTATTTTACTAATCATCGTGCTGTAATTGGTTCCGGTGATTTTGTAATTGGTCCGAAAAAGTCTAAAAAGCTTGATTATGAGCTGGAGATTGCTTGCGTAATAGGAAAAGAAGGGCGAAATATTTCTCGTGAGCGAGCAGAGGAATATATTTTTGGTTATTGTATTATGAACGACTGGAGTGCGAGAGACTTACAAGCAACAGAAATGAAAGTAGGTCTCGGTCCGGCGAAAGGAAAGGACTTTGCAACTTCGTTAGGAGCACATCTTGTTACGAAAGAGGAATTAGATGTTTATCGTAATGGTGATCGATATGATTTAGAAATGACTGCTCATGTAAACGGAAAACTATTATCAAAGGGAAACTTCCAAGATATTTACTATACATTTGCTGAAATGATTGAACGTGCTTCAGAGGACGTTACGTTATATCCAGGAGATGTGATTGGTTCTGGGACAGTAGGAACAGGATGTATTTTAGAACTTGGTACAGAAGAGTGGCTACAAGATGGAGATGTTGTAGAGCTGTCGATTACTGGTTTAGGTACACTACGTAATACGATCAAAAAAGAAAAGGAAGCGGGTGATGGGCATGTTTTATCGTCACATGGGAGAACTACCTCATAAACGACATGTACAATTTCGTAAAAAAGATGGATCGCTTTATCGTGAACAGGTAATGGGAACAAAAGGATTTTCTGGTACGCAGTCTATTTTGTATCATCACTATATGCCAACAGAAGTAGGTCATTCTGCATTATCGCATTCTTGTCAGTTGCAGTATGAAGAGGATGTTGCTCTTTCTCATCGCCACTTCCGAACGAAAGAAAATAAAAAAAGTGGTGATGCAATAAGTGGACGGAATTTCATACTTGGAAATGAAGATTTGTTAATTGGAGTAGTGAGCCCAACAGAAAAAATGGATTATTTCTATCGTAATGGTGATGGCGACGAAATGTTATTTGTTCATTATGGAACAGGGAAAATTGAAACGATGTTTGGAACGATTCACTATAGAAAAGGTGACTATGTAACGATCCCAATTGGAACGATTTATCGTGTTATTCCAGATGAAGGAGAGACTAAGTTTCTTGTTGTAGAGGCGAATAGCCAAATTACAACGCCGCGTCGTTATCGAAATGAATATGGACAATTGTTAGAGCATAGTCCGTTTTGTGAAAGAGATCTTCGTGGTCCAGAAAAATTAGAGACCTATGATGAAAAAGGCGAGTTTGTCGTAATGACAAAATCAAGAGGATATATGCATAAACATGTTTTAGGACACCACCCGTTAGATGTTGTTGGATGGGATGGCTATTTGTATCCGTGGGTATTTAATGTAGAGGATTTTGAACCAATTACAGGGCGCATTCATCAACCACCGCCAGTACATCAAACATTTGAAGGGCATAATTTTGTTATTTGCTCTTTCGTACCACGTTTATACGATTATCATCCAGAGTCAATTCCGGCACCATATTATCATAGTAATGTTAATAGTGATGAAGTTCTTTATTATGTAGAAGGAAACTTTATGAGTCGCAAAGGTGTGGAAGAAGGTTCTATTACACTTCATCCGAGCGGGATTCCCCATGGGCCGCATCCGGGGAAAACAGAGGCAAGTATAGGGAAGAAAGAGACGCTTGAATTAGCTGTTATGATAGACACATTCCGTCCGCTTCGTATTGTAAAACAAGCACATGAAACAGAAGATGAAAAGTATATGTATAGCTGGATTGAACAAGGTTCATATACTGTGAAATAAGTAAAAAAAGGCATGCTCTCAATAAGGGAGCATGCTTTTTTGTGGAATCGACATGTATAATAATACCAAAAAGAGTTGTCGAAAGATATATAGAAAGAATGATAAGGATGGTGCATATTCAGAAGAATTTCTACTTGTTTCGACAAAAGTATTGACTGGGAAAAGCGTAATGAGTAAAATAAAAAAGCGAATTAAAAATTTTCAGAAAATTTAAAACTTGGAGGAGTGAAAGATGAAGAAAATTTTTCAAAAGAAGCCAATTGCAAAGTTAATGCAAGAAAGTAAGCAAAAAACGTTAGCAAGAACATTGGGCGCGCTAGATTTAACTATGCTTGGAATCGGTGCAATCGTTGGAACTGGTATTTTTGTTCTAACGGGTGTTGTGGCAGCGAAACATTCTGGGCCAGCTATTATATTATCATTTGCGATTGCCGCGCTAGCTTGTGCCTTTGCTGCATTTTGTTATGCTGAATTTGCTTCTTCAGTTCCTGTCTCGGGCAGTGTGTATACGTATACATACGCGACGATGGGGGAAGTATTCGCATTTTTAATTGGCTGGGACTTAATGCTTGAATATTTACTTGCTACATCTGCTGTAGCAAACGGTTGGTCTGCATATTTTCAATCTTTATTAAAGGGGTTTGGAATTCATATTCCGACTATTCTCTCCTCGGCTCCTGGTACAGGTAAGGGTGGAATAATCGATTTACCTGCAGTTCTAATTATTTTAGTGATGACAGTTCTTTTATCTAGGGGTGTTCGTGAAAGTGCACGAGTAAATAACATTATGGTATTTATTAAAATAGCAGTTGTTCTTATTTTTATCTTTGCTGGTTTTAATTATGTGAAACCTGAAAACTGGACGCCTTTTATGCCATTTGGTTTAGATGGTGTAATGGCTGGAGCGGCCACAGTATTCTTCGCATTTATAGGATTTGATGCAGTTTCAACAGCGGCAGAAGAAGTGAAACGTCCGCAACGTGATTTACCAATTGGTATTATTGCATCGTTATTAATTTGTACAGTTCTTTATATCGTTGTTTCGCTTATTTTGACAGGAATTGTTCCATACGGACAGCTAAATATATCAGATCCAGTTGCTTTTGCACTTCAATTTATTGGACAAGATGGATTAGCGGGGGTAATTTCAGTAGGAGCAATTACAGGGATTACAACAGTAATGCTAGTTATGATGTATGGGCAAGTTCGTGTTTCTTATGCGATGAGCCGAGATGGTTTATTACCGAAGCGTCTTGCTAAAGTTCATCCGAAATTTAAAACGCCATTTTTAAATACATGGACAACGGGAATTATTGCGGCACTGATTTCAGGATTAATAGATTTAAATGTTTTAGCACATCTTGTAAACATGGGGACATTGTCAGCATTTGCACTCGTAGCTGTTGCGGTAATTGTAATGAGAAGAACCCATCCAGACTTACCAAGGGCATTTAAGGCTCCGCTTGTACCGTTTTTACCAGCGTTAACAGTGATTTTCTGTTTATACTTAATGCTTCAATTATCGGGGACAGCATGGATTAGTTTTGGGATATGGATGGTTATTGGTATAGCGGTTTACTTCTTATATAGCCGAAAACATAGTGCTTTAAATAATAGTAAAAAAGAAGAAGATGTTGCGAATTTATAAGCGAAAAAAATCCATTCTAATTCTGTTAGAATGGATTTTTTATTTGAAAATTTACATTTTTCTGAACTTATTATAAGATAATTGTTGGCTAACTAAAGGGGTGAAATGATGAAAAATACGTGGCGTGAGTTAAGGGAGATGGACCGTAACGTATGGATTCGATTTATTGGAGAGACGTTAAATGGAATTGCAATGATGATGTTAATGCCTTTTTTTGCATTATATTTAAAAGATAAGGTAGATTCGTTGTTGGAAGTTGGGGTTATTATGGCGCTTTCTCCAATTGCTGCAAGCTTTGGATCACTTATAGGAGGAAGAATTGCTGACATATATGGAAGAAAACCGATTATGATATTTTCTATGGCAAGTAATGCATTATTAATGCTCGGTTTTCTATTTATAGAAGGATTTATTCCATATGCAATTTTATCTATTTTTTTAGGATTGAGTAATTCTTTATTTCATCCAGCTGCATCAGCTATGGTCGCAGATGTAACGGCACCAGAAAAAAGAACAGAGGCATATGGTTTATTACGAATGGGACACAATATAGGTGCTGCGATTGGTCCGATAATGGGAGCATCAGTAGTTGTGTTGTCAAAGAATCTTGTGTTTATTATTGCCTCTTCTACAATGCTATTTTATGCGTTACTTGTATTACTTCTTATTCAAGAGACGATGCCAAAGAGGACAGATAAGGAAGAACATAAAGAAAAGGAATCTGGGGCAGTTTGGAAAATTGTAATGCGAGATAAGGTATTAATGATTTACTTATTAGCAGGTATTATCATTTCGATGGGGTTTTCTCAAACAGAAGGCATGTTGCCACTACATTTTGATAACGAAATGAAGCGTATTTTTGGAACGAATAATCCATATCCATATTTAATGGCGTTAAACGGACTATTAGTTGTTTTATTCCAATTTCAAATTTCAAAATGGGCTACGGATAAACCAGTCGGGAAGACGATGTTATATGGTGCATGTTTGTTCGGGATTGGATTATTTTTTATAGGGTGGTTACCGAAGTGGTTTGGAGAGTTTAATACAAATGCTACAGTTATTTTAATAACACTACTGTTCGTTTATGCTATATATACGTTAGGTGAGATGATTATGTCGCCTGTACAGATGACATTTGTAGCAAACTTGGCACCTGAGCATTTGAGAGGGACTTATATGGGCGCTGCAAGTTTGCAGTGGATTACAGGAAGCGCATTTGGTCCACTTTTGGGAGGCTTTTTATTAGATCGATTACTTGGCCACTTTCTATTTACAATTTTAGCTGTAGGATGTGTAGTTGCAGGTATTGTATATATTTCTTTAGATCGCCTTGTTGAGCAAAGGCAAAAAGATACACTAACCAAACAATCTTCTTAGTAAATAGGTGACATACACAAAAAAGGGGATTTCTACATATTTTAGGTACATAACTAGATTAGATTGCCATTTTATTTTGTGTAGCTATAAAGAAAATGAAATAAAAAACCAATAAGTGATGTTATTTAATTATTTATGGAAGTTACATTTTATTTCAAATAGGAACTACCTATTTTTATAAAAAGTGCTAAAATAGAAAAATGAAAACAATTGGTTAGGGTGATTTCATTGACGAAAATTAAATTAGGTTTATTATATGGTGGAAAATCAGCTGAGCATCAAGTTTCGCTACAGACGGCTCTTGCTGCTATTAAAGCGTTAAATCAAGATAAATTCGAGATTCATCCAATTTATATTACAGAACAAGGTCAATGGGTACGCGGTGAGCGTATTGAAGGCGAAGTAACAGATGTTGAAGCTTTAAAAATGAGCGGTGCAGAAAATGCGATTTCTCCATTATCATTAAGTACAGAAATCATTCCATCTGCAGCTTCTGAGGAAAACGCTATTGACGTTATTTTCCCATTACTACATGGACCAAACGGTGAAGATGGAACGGTTCAAGGATTATTAGAATTGATGAATATTCCTTATGTAGGAAATGGTGTTCTAGCATCATCTGCTGGTATGGATAAAGTTGTTATGAAAAACATCTTTGCAGAGGCTGGTTTAAAACAAGCAAAATATGCGTCTTTCATCCGCAGTGCATGGGAAAAAAATCGTGAGGAAGCTTATTCTAAAGTAGAAGATAAGTTAGGATATCCTTGCTTCGTAAAACCAGCAAACCTTGGTTCAAGTGTTGGTATTAATAAGTGTAAAAATCGTGAAGAACTTGAGAATGCATTTGTAGAGGCATTCCAATTTGATCGCAAAATTATTGTAGAAGAAAATATTGTAGGTCGTGAAGTAGAAGTTGGTGTACTAGGTAATGATGAGCCGAAATGTTCAGTTGTAGGTGAAATCGTTCCGAAAAAGGACTTCTATGATTATAAGTCGAAATATATCGATGGTGATACGGCGTTAATTATTCCAGCTGAAATGACAGAAGAAGAATCTGATGTAATTAAGCGTGATGCAATTATTGCGTTCCAATCATTAGATGGTGCAGGCTTAACGCGAGCTGATTTCTTCTTAACGAAAGACGGAGAAGTGTATATTAACGAAGTAAACACTATGCCAGGATTTACACCGTTTAGTATGTTCCCTCTATTATGGCAACATACTGGGTTACCGTATCCAGAGTTAATCGAAGAGCTAATTCGTTTAGCGATTGAACGTCACGAAGAAAAACAAAAAATTAAATATACAATCTAACAAAAAAAGGAGGAAGCACTATTCGTAGGAATAGTGCTTCCTCTATGTAAGGAGCGTTTCTATATGATAAAGCGAATGTTAAAGCAAGTAGAACAGATGGTAAATGGTACTGGATTAGCAGAGCAATATGAGGGAACTATTATTCAAGGCGTGTCTATTGATACGAGAAAAATTGAAAAAGGAAACTTATATGTTCCGATTCAAGGGGAGCGTTTCGATGGACATGCTTTTGTAGATAAAGCAGTTGAAAATGGAGCTGTAGCTACATTGTGGATGAAAGATGTAGCAAATCCACCCGAGAATCTTCCGGTTATTTTTGTAGAAGATACGCTATCTGCACTGCAAATGTTAGCGAAAAACTATCGCGATCAATTGGATGTTAAAGTTGTTGGTGTGACAGGTAGTAACGGTAAAACATCCACGAAAGATATTGTGACAAGTATTCTCGCGACTAAGTTCAAAGTTCAAAAAACAGAAGGGAATTTCAATAACCATATTGGGTTACCTCTCACTATTTTAAACTTAGAAGAAAATACAGAAGTAGCTGTATTAGAAATGGGTATGTCAAGCCGAGGAGAGATTGAATTTTTATCTAAGTTAGCTCGTCCTAATGCAGCTATCATTACGAATATTGGTGAGGCACATTTAATGGATTTAGGATCTCGTGAGGCAATTGCTGAAGCGAAATTAGAAATTGTTACAGGGTTACAAGAAGGTGGCGTGTTCGTATATAATGGAGATGAGCCGTTATTAACGAATCGTGTTCCTGAAATGAATTTAGCGGCAGAAACAGTTACGTTTGGTGATGCAAGAGCCAACGATTACTATCCAACGACTGTAACATTACAGGCAACGGGGACACATTTTAAAATGAATAGAGATGAAAATATTTCATTCTACCTACCGGTGTTAGGAAAACATAATGTGTACAATACACTTGCTTCAATGGCAATTGCGACACATTTTGGTGTGACGTGGGAAGAAATGAAACAAGGTTTAGTAACACTTCAAATGACGGGCATGCGTATGGAAATTGTAAAAACGGATAGTGGATTAACAATTATCAACGATGCTTATAATGCAAGTCCGACGGCTATGGAGGCAGCATTCCATTTAATGAACGGTTTAGATGGATTTACTAAAAAAATCGTTGTGCTCGGTGATATGTTAGAACTTGGAAATCAAGAAGTGCAGTTCCATTATGAGGTAGGTAAATTAATCGATCCAGCAAAAATCTCACATGTATTCACATACGGTAGATTAGGAGCTCAAATTGCTGAAGGAGCGAAAATTAATTTCCCTAATGAACGTGTAAAGGCGTATGATAATAAAGAAGAGTTAGTAAGAGATTTACAAGCAGTAGTCGATGCGAAAGATGTTGTATTAATAAAAGCATCTCGCGGTATGAAATTAGAAGAAGTAATTACGATGTTGAAATAATTGGTGTATATAAATAGGGATGATAGTCACGAAAATAGAAGAAACTTATAATAAGCGCTTACAGTAAATGATAAAAAAATAAAAGTAAAGAAAAAGGCCCTGAATATAAAATAAGGTAACAGTTGGGTTTGCTTTTTACACATACAAAACTTATAATTGATAAAGTGTAATAACGTTTAGAAGTATTTTCGTGAAGAATATACGCCCGGTTATATACGTGAGCATTCAGGAAAAGGGCTTTTCCGCAAATTCGGAAAACGCCTTTTTTTAAATGATAAGTATAGGATAGAAAAGGAGAAGTAACATTGACAACATTTCGAGAATTAGGATTAAGTGAGTCTTTACTGCAATCGGTTGAAAGTATGGGCTTTGAAGAGGCTACGCCGATTCAAGCTGAAACAATTCCACATGCATTGCAAGGTAAGGATATTATTGGGCAAGCGCAAACAGGTACAGGGAAAACAGCAGCATTCGGATTACCACTATTAGATAAAGTGGATACAAATAAAGAAGCAGTTCAAGGTATTGTTATCGCGCCAACGCGTGAATTAGCAATTCAAGTTGGAGAAGAGCTATACAAAATTGGTAAACATAAACGTGTTCGTATTCTACCAATTTATGGTGGTCAAGATATTAACCGCCAAATTCGTGCTCTAAAAAAACACCCACACATTATTGTTGGTACGCCGGGTCGTATTTTAGATCATATTAACCGTAAAACACTTCGCTTACAAAACGTAGAGACTGTTGTTCTTGATGAAGCGGATGAAATGTTAAACATGGGCTTCATTGAAGATATTGAAGCGATTTTAACAGATGTGCCAGAAACACATCAAACATTATTATTCTCAGCGACAATGCCAGATCCAATCCGTCGTATTGCTGAGCGTTTCATGACTGAGCCTCAACACATTAAAGTAAAAGCAAAAGAAGTAACAATGCCAAACATTCAGCAGTTCTATTTAGAAGTGCAAGAAAAGAAAAAGTTTGACGTGTTAACACGCTTACTAGATATTCAATCTCCAGAGCTTGCGATCGTATTCGGTCGTACAAAGCGTCGTGTTGATGAATTATCAGAAGCATTAAACTTACGTGGTTATGCAGCAGAAGGTATTCATGGTGACTTAACACAGGCGAAACGTATGTCTGTATTACGTAAATTTAAAGAAGGTGCTATTGAAGTTCTTGTTGCAACAGACGTTGCTGCACGTGGTCTTGATATTTCAGGCGTAACACACGTATACAACTTCGATATCCCACAAGATCCAGAATCATACGTTCACCGTATTGGTCGTACTGGCCGTGCAGGTAAAAAAGGTATTGCAATGTTATTTGTAACACCACGTGAATCAGGACAATTAAAAAATATCGAGCGTACAACAAAACGTAAAGTTGATCGTATGGAAGCACCGACACTTGACGAGGCATTAGAAGGTCAACAACGTTTAATCGCTGAAAAACTTCAAAGCACAATCCAAAATGAGAACTTATCATACTACAAGCGTATTGCAGAAGAAATGTTAGAAGAGAATGACTCTGTAACAGTAGTAGCTGCTGCTTTAAAAATGATGACTAAAGAGCCGGATACAACTCCGATTGCTTTAACATCAGAACCACCAGTTGTTTCAAGAGGTGGCGGTTCTAAGAAACGTGGCGGTAACGGAGGCGGATACCGTGATGGTAACCGTAATCGTAGTCGTGATGGACGCGGCGGTGGCGATGGTCGTAACCGTGATGGACGTAATCGTGACGGAAACCGTGATCGCAATCGTGATGGAAACCGTGATCGTAATCGTGATGGTGGTAGTCGTGGTCGTAGAGGTGAAGGTCAAGGTCGCCCAGGATCTTCAAATGGACGAGGCGAAAGAAAACATCATAGCCGTCCACAAGCTTAATAAAAAAGAGAATGCCCTTTGCTGGCATTCTCTTTTTTTATTTCTGTAATTGTGCATACTACATAGTAGTTATGATAGAAAAGGGGCTGTTATATGCTTGTAAGGCTTGGTTACGTTGCGATGAGTGTGCATTTGAAGAATGCATCCCCATCTCAAACGATGACGTACGCACAGTTTCAGAAAATAGATGATCGTGATGCTGCAATTCGTAAACTTGAAAGAATTGCTAATTCCAATTTGGAAAATTGTTTACGTTTATTAAAGCATAATAAGGGACATGACATATCTTTCTTTCGGCTTAGTTCTAAGCTCATTCCTTTAGCGAATCATGAGGAATTGCTAGAGTGGAACTATATTCGTCCTTTAAAAGAAAAATTGAAAGAATTAGGTGAATATGCAATTCATATGAATATGCGAATTGATTTCCATCCAGATCATTTTGTTGTACTAAATTCACCTGAGGAGAGTGTTTTTAAACAATCTGTAAAGACACTGCAGATGCACAAAAAATTATTAAAAGGCATGGGGATTGAACATAAGCAACGATGTGTACTACATGTTGGAGGAGGGTATAAAGATAAAGAACTTGCATTAGAGCGTTTTATAGAGAATTGGTCTAATGTCCCAAGGGGTATTCAAGAAATGATTATATTAGAAAATGATGATACAACTTTTACGTTAGAGGAAACATTATATTTAGGAGAAAAATTAGATATTCCCGTCGTGTTTGATTTGCATCACCATATGATGAATAATGAGCAAGAAGATTGGTATGAAGATTGGGCACGTGTTGTTCATACGTGGGAAACATCTTTGTTGCCGGTTAAAATGCATATTTCTAGCCCTAGAGAGGGAAAAGATCCAAGAGCTCATGCAGATTATATTAATGTAGACGCATTTTTATCTTTTTTAAGAAGGATAAAGGGAAGTGTTCCACAAATTGATTGTATGATTGAGGCGAAGATGAAGGATGAGTCTTTATTTCAATTAATGAGGGATTTAAGCGAACAGGTAGATGTAGAAATTATCGATGGTGCAAGCTTTTATATTAAATAAGCTTTGCACCATCGTTTTTTTTTGTTAAAAAAGGAGTTAAAATGCCGCCGGTTATTAAACCTGTTAAATGACTGATCGGATTGGCGGAAGGATTAAAGAAAGTAAATAGCAGTAATAGAAGTATCATAATTGAGAAAATGGCAATTTCTTTTGGTTTTGAAGAGCGGTATCTATTGTACAATAAAAATAATTGTGCGCCTAATAGTCCGAAAATACCACCTGATGCACCTGCGTGAATATATTCAGGAGGCATAATAATATAAGAAGAAATATTTCCAGAAATTCCAGAAAGAAAAAATAGAATAAAAAAAGAAAAGTGTCCGAGTTGCTTTTCGATAGAAGAACCAAGTGCAAACAAAAAAATACTATTAGAAAGAAAATGTTGTAAGTCTACGTGTACCAGAAGGGAAGTTATGACACGCCACCATTCTCCTTTAGCGATATATTCATTAGAGGCTGCCAGTGGGAAGAGGAAAAAGTCGCCTAATATCATCATGACTAAGTGAATAAAAAGTAAGGTGAGAATAGTCGGTTGTAAAGAAATCTGAGTGGATCTTATTAGCATACGGTTACTATCACCCCTTTTGCATCAGAAAGATTCTCTGTTATTCTTATCAATATGAAAGAAGAAAGTTAAATAGAAGAAGGGGATTTTGAAATGATTATAGGGATTGGAATCGATATTATTGAATTAAATCGTATTGAAAAAATGCTAGATGGAAAGCTTAAATTTATGGAACGTATTTTAACAGAAAATGAACGTAATGTTGCTATGGAGCTGAAAGGAAGTCGTCTTACAGAGTTTGTAGCTGGAAGGTTTGCAGCGAAAGAGGCGTATTCAAAAGCTGTAGGTACTGGTATCGGGAAAGAAGTGAGCTTTTTAGATATTGAAGTGAAAAATGATGAAAGAGGTAAGCCGATTCTGATTACAAGTACAGAGTATGTTGTTCATTTATCGATTAGTCATAGTAAGGAATTTGCTGTTGCTCAAGTTGTTTTAGAGAGCTCGTCACGCTAGTCTGCATATTTTATATCTTTGTCTCATATATTTGAGGTAGCGATAAGGAAGGTACATCTTCCATTCATTTATAGGGGCAAAGGGGCTGAAGTGATGAAAAGGCGTCTGTTTTTAGTTCTTGTCGGTTTGTTGACCGTTTTTGTGTTGGCGGGTTGTGTGGAAAAGAAACAAGATGATGTCGTGAGAGATTTAGAAGCGAAAGTAAAAGGGATGAAAAGTTATCAAGCTGAAGCGAAATTATCTATTAAAACAGGAAATGAGCCTCAGGAGTATAATGTAGAGATTTGGCATAAGGAACCGTCTTTTTATCGTGTGAATTTAAAGAATGCAAAAAAAGATCAGAGCCAAATCATTTTAAGAAATGAAGAAGGTGTATTTGTATTAACGCCAGCACTTAATAAGAGCTTCCGTTTTCAAAGTGATTGGCCGCAAAATAGCAGCCAGGCTTATTTATATGAATCACTTGTAAGAGATATTTTGCAGGATAAGAAAAACCTTACTTTCGAGAAAACAGATAAGTATTATATTTTTAAAACAAAAACAAACTATCAACATCAAAATATGTTGCCGAAACAAGAGATTACGCTGAAGAAGAGCGATTTGACTCCAGTTTCAGTGAAGTTAATGGATAATGATCAAAATGTTCTTGTGAAAGTAGATTTCTCTAAGGTGAAATTCGATGCGAAATTTGATAAAGGTGCATTTGATACGAAACAAAATATGTCTAGAGCGCAGGTAGATGTTCAAACAACAGCGAAAGAAGACAAACCGTTTGCTATTTTGTATCCACTTGATACACCGCAAGGTATGACTCTGCAAGATGAAAAAGAGTTGAAGACAGACAGTGGCAAGCGTGCGATACTCACATACACTGGAAATAAGAAATCCTTTACTTTAATACAAGAAAAGGCAAAAGTTGCAGAGGCTTCATCAGCGGTAAGTGTAAGTGGAGAACCGGTTGATCTTGGGTTTACGATTGGTGCATTGACGAAAGACTCTGTAACGTGGTCGCATAACGGAGTAGAATATATGCTCGTGTCTAAAGGTTTAGAGCCGAAGGAGCTACTAATGGTTGCTCGTTCAGTTACAGCGAAGCAGGTGAAGTAAACTTCTTAGACGTGGTGATATATGTGCATCACGTCTTTTCTTAGTTTGAAGGTGGATTTCATAAAAGAAGCATATAAAAGAATAAGCTTCGCATATCGTGTATAAGGAAGTGTATTTATGGAAGAAGCACCATTTTACCGTGACACTTGGGTGGAAGTGGATTTAGATGCCATTTATAACAACGTTACGCATATTAAAGAGTTCATCCCAAGTAATGTAGAGATTTTTGCTGTAGTTAAAGCAAATGCATATGGGCACGATTATGTACCGGTGGCTAAAACGGCATTAGAAGCGGGTGCAACAAGGTTAGCAGTTGCTTTTTTAGATGAAGCTTTAGTGCTTCGGAGGGCTGGTATTACTGTGCCGATTTTAGTGTTAGGTCCCTCGCCGCCGCGTGATGTAAATGTAGCTGCTGAAAATGATGTAGCGCTAACTGTTTTTCAAAAAGAATGGGTGGACGAAGCAATTAAACTTTGGGATGGTTCATCTGTAATGAAATTCCATATTAACTTTGATAGTGGTATGGGGAGAATTGGAATACGTGAAAGAAAAGAACTGAAAGCATTTTTAAAGAGTTTAGAAGGTGCACCGTTTTTAGAGTTAGAAGGAGTATACACGCATTTTGCAACGGCAGATGAGGTTGAGACTTCGTATTTTGATAAGCAATATAACACGTTCTTAGAGCAGTTAAGTTGGTTGAAAGAATTCGGAGTGGATCCTAAGTTTGTCCATACAGCTAATAGTGCTGCCACGTTACGTTTTCAAGGGATTACATTTAATGCAGTGCGAATTGGGATTGCAATGTATGGATTATCTCCTTCTGTAGAAATACGTCCTTTTTTACCATTTGAATTAGAACCGGCGCTATCACTGCATACGAAAGTAGCTCATATTAAACAGGTGATTAAAGGTGATGGAATTAGTTATAATGTCACTTACCGAACGAAAACTGAAGAATGGATCGCGACTGTAGCGATTGGTTATGCAGATGGATGGCTTAGAAGATTACAAGGATTTGAAGTGCTTATAAATGGTAAAAGGGTACCGATTGTAGGGCGAGTAACAATGGATCAGTTCATGATTCATCTTCCTTGTGAAGTGCCACTTGGTACGAAAGTTACGCTTATTGGAAGGCAGGGGGATGAGTATATTAGCGCTACAGAGGTTGCGGAATATTCAGGGACTATTAATTATGAAATTATTGCAACGATCAGTTTCCGTGTGCCAAGAATATTTATACGGAATGGTAAGGTTGTAGAGATAATTAATTACTTGAACAATATATAGAAGGTAGTATGATTGCTTCTTGTCATTGGAGTGACTGTTCATTGCTGGATAATAAGCTCTTTTTGATGAGAAGCTTTTTACTTATAATCATTTTTTATATAAGTTACACGTAAGTTTTGAAGAGGAGTTCTATTGTTTTTAGTTAGTTATGAGATAAAAAATTTAAGAAGATGAATGTTTTGTTTGTGAATTGGAAAACATAAGCAAGGAATAAGGAAGTCTTTGCAACAGGCTCCATACAATGGTATTATTACAATAGGTGTCATATATATATTTGGGTGTGTAGTTGACGGTGGAGGTGTATTTTTGTGTCCGAATCAAGTGTAACTACTGAAATCGTGGTTCGGTTGCCAAAGCAAATGGTAACGGAATTGGACGGAATTGGAAAACAAGAGAATAAGAATCGCCATGAACTAATTTGCCAGGCAACACAATTGTTATTGCGTCAACATAAGACGAAGAAACGCTACCAACATGAATCAATGCGACGTGGGTATATTGAAATGGGAAAAATTAATCTTGGTATTGCATCTGAAGCTTTCTTAGCGGAGTATGAAGCAGCTCATACAGTAGAACGCTTAGTTAGCGGGGGGTAATATTTTGATTGTAAAACGCGGCGACGTGTATTTTGCAGACCTTTCCCCAGTTGTTGGTTCTGAGCAAGGAGGCGTTCGTCCGGTTCTTGTCATTCAAAATGACATCGGAAATCGTTTTAGTCCAACGGTGATTGTAGCGGCTATTACTGCACAGATTCAAAAAGCGAAATTACCCACTCATGTGGAAATTGATGCGAAAAAGTATGGTTTTGAGAGAGATTCTGTTATTTTACTTGAGCAGATTCGAACAATCGATAAGCAACGCTTAACGGACAAAATCACTCATTTAGATGAAGTGATGATGAGTCGTGTAGATGAAGCGTTACAAATTAGTTTAGGACTAATAGATTTTTAAATCGGCAGTTTAAGTTGCTCTCTTTGAAGGGCAACTTTTTTTTATTATAGAGGAGGTTACGGTTGTATATGGAAATGGTAGATAATCGACAAGCGTTAATGAAAATGTTAGTGAAAGAATTAGGCTTTAGCGAAAAGCAAGTTCGTCATGTTATTCAATTAACAGAAGAAGGTAACACAGTTCCATTTATTGCTCGTTACCGAAAAGAATGGACAGGCTCTTTAGATGAGGTGCAAATTCGTGCGATTTTAGAGAGATGGCAATATATGATGCAACTTGAAGATAGGAAGGAAGAAGTTATTCGTCTTATTGATGAGAAGGGAAAACTGACAGGAGAGCTAAGACAGCAAATTGTTAAAGCTACAAAGTTGCAGGAAGTAGAAGATTTATATCGTCCATATAAAGAGAAAAGAAGAACGAAAGCAACGATTGCAAAAGAAAAAGGGTTAGAACCGTTAGCTGAATGGTTATTGTTATATAAGAAAGAAGAACCGGCTAAAAAGGCAGTGGAATTTATTAATGCAGAGAAAGAAGTGCAATCTTCAGAAGAAGCTTTACAAGGTGCACAAGATATTATTGCAGAAATGATTTCAGATGAAGCTGCGTATCGTAGTTGGATTCGAAATGTTACTTTTAGAAAAGGTATTATGTCTTCGTCCGTAAAAGGTGAAGAAAAAGATGAAAAGAATATATATGAAATGTATTACAGTTATGAAGAACCATTGCAAAAAGTAGTACCGCATCGTGTATTAGCAATGAATCGCGGTGAGAAAGAAGATATATTGAGAGTTTCTGTTGTCCCACCAGTAGATGAGATATTAAATTTCTTATATAAGAAAGTAATTCGTGATAACGATTCTAAAAGTGCGCATTATGTACAATTAGCGATTGAAGATGGTTATAAACGATTAATTCAATCTTCAATTGAAAGAGAAATTCGTAAAGAATTAACAGAAACAGCTGAAGAACAAGCGATACATATTTTCTCTGAGAACTTACGTAACTTATTATTACAACCTCCGATGAAAGGGAAAGTCGTGCTAGCGGTAGATCCGGCATATAGAACTGGTTGTAAATTGTCTGTAGTAGATGATACGGGGAAAGTACTACATATTGATGTTATTTATCCGCATCCGCCTGTTCGTAAATATGATGATGCAAAAACGAAAGTTCTTTCTATTATAGATAAATATCAAGTTGAAATGATTGCAATTGGTAATGGGACAGCATCTAGAGAAACAGAAGAATTTATAGTAGATGTATTACAAAGTGTGAAACAGGACGTCTTTTATATTATTGTAAATGAAGCGGGTGCTAGTGTATATTCAGCTTCTGATTTAGCCCGTGAGGAATTCCCGAATTTACAAGTTGAAGAGAGAAGTGCCGTTTCTATTGGAAGACGTCTGCAAGATCCACTTGCTGAACTTGTGAAAATTGATCCTAAATCAGTTGGGGTTGGACAATACCAACATGATGTATCTCAAAAGAGATTGAATGAGTCATTAACATTTGTAGTAGAGACAGCTGTTAACCAAGTTGGGGTTAATGTAAATACGGCTTCGGTTGCATTGTTACAATATGTTTCAGGTTTATCGAAAACTGTTGCGAAAAATATTGTGGCAAAGAGAGAAGAGGATGGGAAATTCACAAAGCGCACGGAACTAAAGAAAATCCCACGTTTAGGTGCAAAGACGTACGAACAATGTATAGGTTTCTTGCGTATATTAGAAGGAGCGAATCCATTAGATCGAACAGGTATTCATCCCGAACAATATAAAAATGTTGAATTGTTATTGAAGAGTTTAGGGTTATCGATAGATGACGTAGGACAACCGCAATTACAAAAGAGATTGGAAGAAGTGGAGATTTCTAAGTTGTCTCAAGAAACGGGAGTTGGGGAGCCGACGTTAGTTGATATTATAGATGCGCTCATTAGCCCGGAACGAGATATGAGGGATGAGTTGCCTAAACCACTTCTGAAAAAAGGGATTTTGAAATTAGAAGATTTAAAACGTGGTATGGAACTAGAAGGAACAGTGCGTAACGTTGTTGATTTTGGTGCTTTTGTTGATGTGGGCGTAAAGCAAGATGGTTTAGTGCATATTTCTAAGCTTAGTAAACAGTTTGTAAAGCATCCGTTAGATGTTGTATCAGTAGGACAAATTGTAAAAGTATGGGTAGATGATATTGATACAAAAAAGGGACGCGTTGCACTATCTATGTTGCCGATTGAATAGTAAGAGAAGAGAGCAGATGAAACTGCTCTTTTTTTATAGAATAAAAAGTGTAATGGATTATGAGTTTTGATGTATTTTGCTATAATAAAACCAGCATTCATTTAGCAATTTAATTTGATACCGGTTTTTTTCGAAATATGCACGTTGCATCTGTTTTTTTAGCCACGTAGGCATAGGAATCCCTCCTTGTTTAATCCTACTCTCAAAAATCTAAAGTGCTATTGATGAGAGGTTGGTGAGTGGATTTCTATTCATGTTGTGTTTTTAGAAACCACGCGTCTTGAATGAGGATGGGTATATGTACTATTTAATATATGTATAAGAAGCGTGAAAAGTGTAAAAATATTTTTTTGTTTAGGAGGAATGAGAATGGACGAGGAAGAAATTCAACGGCTAGTGGAAGAAGTATCGCTACAATACTTCGGAATGCCATTTTTACATAAAGCAACGTTCAATAGTAGGCTGCGTACAACTGGTGGGCGTTATCTGTTGAAGAGTCACAATGTTGAACTGAATTATCGATATTACGAAATGTATGGTAAGGAGGAGTTAATCGGAATCATCAAACATGAACTGTGTCATTATCACTTGCATATTACAGGAAGAGGGTATAAGCACAGGGACAGAGATTTTCGTGAGTTGTTAAAGAAAGTTGATGCACCTCGTTTTTGTAAACGAATGATTAATGAAGAGAAGGAAAAAAAGATTTATAAGTATGAATGTATGGAGTGTTTACTTCAATATGTAAGAAGGCGTCAAATAAATACAAAAAGATATGTCTGCGGAAAGTGTAAAGGGAAACTCAAACCGATATCGAAAACATCTTGACAGTAAAAACGCAATCCAGTATATTATAAACATGTCACGTTTGAACAAGATGTTGTTAAAAACTTCTTGACTTACAGAAAGAATTTTTATAAGATACAAATTGTCTTCATTATTCCGCAGTAGCTCAGTGGTAGAGCTATCGGCTGTTAACCGATCGGTCGTAGGTTCGAGTCCTACCTGCGGAGCCATACAGAGAAGTACCCAAGTGGCTCAAGGGGCTCCCCTGCTAAGGGAGTAGATCGCTAACGCGGTGCGAGGGTTCGAATCCCTTCTTCTCTGCCATACATATTGGCCCGTTGGTCAAGTGGTTAAGACACCGCCCTTTCACGGCGGTAACACGGGTTCGAATCCCGTACGGGTCACCACTTCGGAGGATTAGCTCAGCTGGGAGAGCACCTGCCTTACAAGCAGGGGGTCGGCGGTTCGATCCCGTCATCCTCCACCATATGAATTTTATATGAATAGTATTATCGCGGGGTGGAGCAGTACGGTAGCTCGTCGGGCTCATAACCCGAAGGTCGCAGGTTCAAATCCTGTCCCCGCAACCAAATGGTCCCGTGGTGTAGTGGTTAACATGCCTGCCTGTCACGCAGGAGAT
>NZ_JAKUDW010000093.1:0-20446 GCF_022662595.1 Bacillus cereus group sp. BfR-BA-01524
GCTTGTACATTTGTTTCAGTTGCAAACTCTGTACCATAACTAGCATTTGTACTTTGAATACTAGCACCAGAAGTTGCCTTGTTATAACCTTGTTGTTTTTTACTCATCTTTCTCACCTCCACAATCAATAATGTAACCAATTCAACTAGAAGCTATCCGTAATTTTCTTTTGAAAAAATTCCGCATATATCTCTTGTTACTCATTCAAACTATAGAAAATGGAGGTGGAAATATGTATATAGGACGCGATATGACTGAACTAACGATGATTTCAAAAAACGAATGGAAAGAAGATGAATTAGCTTATTTTCATCATTCATTACAACAGATTTTGCCCTATTTAAATGCGGAAGGGCAAAGTATTTATAAAGAAATTGTAATAGAGATCGAATCAAGGGGCGGCTTACAAGAAGGTGATGCCAGTTGGACTCATGGAACAAAAATTTCTTACGATTAAAAAAGTGTTCCCAATCTAGGGAACACTTTTTTGTTTATTGCATTGTAATTTTCTCAACACAACTCTCATAAATCGTACGATGCGATTTAGAGAAAGGTAACTGCTCAAATGCTTTTTTCGATACAAGTTTCAATGTATCTGTTTCAACAATATCATCGGTTACTTTTCCGTAAAATACAAATATATCCCAAGTACGATGAGTAAATGTATGTTGTACATTCATTGCGTACTCATCAATAGAAATCGAAAGCTCAAACTTTTCTTTCATATAATCTATAAGCTGTTCTTTCTGACTTCGAATCCCTTCGCCAAGTTCAATATTCGGAAACTCCCACATATTAGCTAATAATCCGCTACTTGGACGTTTATTAATAACGTAACGACCATCTTCAGTTTGAAGTACTCCTGCAACAATAGGTACCATTGTAGGAGCTTTCGCTTTACTTTTTACTGGTAGTTCTTTTTGAACACCTTCAGCATATCCTCTGCAATGCTCACGTACAGGACACAGTAAGCATGATGGATTTTTAGGAATGCAAATCAGTGCACCTAATTCCATCAATCCTTGATTAAAATAAGATGGGTTTTCTACTGAAATAATTTCACGCACAATCTCTTCAAAAACTTTTCGAGTCTTTGGTTTTGCAATATCATCCCATACTGATAAAATGCGAGATAATACACGCATAACATTTCCATCAACTGCCGGCTCTGGTATACCATATGCGATACTTAAAATAGCGCCTTTTGTATATGGTCCGACACCTTTTAACTTTTCAATTTTCTTTACATCACTCGGTACAACCCCGCCGTATACTTCTTTTACCTCTTTTACTGCCGCATGTAAATTACGTGCTCTAGAATAATATCCTAAACCTTCCCATGCTTTTAATACTTCTTCATCATCTGCGTTCGCTAACGCTTCAAGTGTAGGAAACTTCCCCATAAAATTTGCGTAATATGGTTTTACAGCTTCTACTCTTGTTTGCTGTAACATAATCTCAGAAACCCAAACGCGGTATGGATCTTTATTTTTTCTCCATGGTAAGTCGCGCTGCTCCTCTTCAAACCAACCAATTAAATCATTTTGAAACTGCTCTATATTAAAATTTTTTAGTATTTCAAGTGTCAAACTTGATCCCCCTCATTTTTTTGCATATAAGTACTATTATAAAGATTTTAGGAAAAAATTTAAGTAAGATGACATAGGAAATTGAAGGCAAAGGACTTGAGGTATCGAATAAAAAGAGTTACATTAATAAAAAACGGAGGTGGATTTCTATGGACACAGCCACTCACCTTGTTATGGGTATCACTTTAGGTAGCTTAGCAACATTAGATCCAGCCATAGCACAAAGTGATATTGGCCCACAAGCTGTTATGCTTGCTACAATTGCTGGTTCCAACATTCCTGACATTGACACAGTTTTAAAATTGCGTAATAACGCTAAATATATAAGAAATCATCGCGGAGTTACTCATTCCATTCCCGCGGTAATTCTTTGGTCATTCCTTATAAGTGGCATCTCTTTCGCCTTCTTTTCAGACGCTCCATATCTTCATCTACTACTTTGGTCATTTATTGCAGTCTTCCTTCACGTCTTTGTAGATATTTTCAACGCCTATGGTACACAAGCATTACGGCCTTTCACAAAAAAATGGGTCGCACTCGGCGTGATTAATACATTCGATACCGTAATTTTCTTTATCCATATACTTGCAATTGCTTGCATGCTCGTCGGTTCTCATAAAGGATACACTGCCTTAGCAGCATATATATTAATGATTGTTTACTATATCGGACGAATTATGATGCACAGAAATATAAGAAGCGTTGTACACAAACGTTTCAAAAATGTCGAAAAGATTATCATTTCTCCTTCTTACCGATTTTATCATTATCATTTAGCAGTCGTTACAGCTGATTATTACTACGTTGCGAGATGGCACCGTGGTAACATCATGATATATGACAAGTTCGATCGGGTACCGTTCCCAGACAATGATATTATGCGAGCAGCTAAACAAGATGAAAACATCTCGGCCTTCCTATCTTTCTCTCCTGTATATCGCTGGGATATTTTTGATCATGATCATTATTACGAAGTACGATTCATTGATTTACGGTATCGAAGTAAAGATTATTATCCATTTGTCGCGATTGTTCAGCTCGACCATAATTTAAATATTATTAATTCCTATACAGGATGGATTTTTAGTGAAGAAAAACTTCGAAAAAAACTGGAATTACTTCCACATTAAAAAAAGCGACTTAAGTCGCTTTTTTTAATGTTTCAAATGATCTTCTTGATTAATTAAATGGCTATACTTCGGATTGTTTGTACGCATTTCATGAAGGCGTACACCATGATTATTAATCCATGATCGTACCACTTGCTCAGTCATTTCCTCACCGTGATAACGCCCTGATTTTGCATAAGTTGTTTGAAAATCTTCCCAAAGTAATTCAACCCACGCACGAGCTTGTCCGTAAGAGAGCTTGTCATTCTTGTCTAATAATTCTTTCGTTAATGCTTCATAAATATCATTCATGTTCTAATCTCCTTTTACCTATTTATCCCTTCATTTCTAAAGGATAGTTTCTTCTGTTTTGCACATTCTATAAGTGATACTTCTTAAAGAGGTATCAACTGATGAGGAGGAGGGCGTTCGCAATGGGTAAACAAGCCGAATTTTGGTCTGAGTCAAAAAACAACAGCAAAATCGACGGTCAGCCGAAAGCGAAATCACGCTTCGCTTCGAAGCGACCTAACGGCACAATTAACACGCACCCACAAGAACGTATGCGTGCTGCAAATCAGCAGGAAGAGTAATGCAGGTACAACCTAAAAAATTAACTTCCTACACGAGGTGATAAAGATGAGCTACCGTGATCGTTTAGATAGTCGTTCTGAATTATTTAACCATACGTGGACTCGTCCGAAACATGCGAAAGCGCAAGTTAACGGACAGACGCAACAAACCCAGTCTCTCATTATATTGGCCAACGAATGTAAAAAACGCCAATTTTAGAATCTCCTATCTCCTTTAACGCCTACCAAAGATGAAAACCAGAGAGATATTTACTCTCTGGTTTTTATTTTTCTTGCAATAAGGAAATTGGTATCCCAATCTCTTCATTATCATTTTGCTTATAACCCCAAGCAAATACCCCATTGAAGTACGTAATTTTAAATAATACACCAGGTTCTTCTATTAATTCATATGTTTCACCAATATGAAATTTGTTTATATCCGTCATATAAGCGCGAGCCATTGCCATCTTTCGCATTAATACATCGAACTCATTTACAATTCCAAGCTGCTCAGCCTTTATTGCTTGCTCCTTCAAATCTCCAATTTCTTCTCTAAGCTCATGTGGTGTCATTTCACTGTAGCGTTTTGGCATATTCATCTCATTATTCCCCTCATCCCTCTTCACGTTTCATTTGTAAAAATATCTCTATCTCATCGATAGAGAATCCTTTTCGATATAACGCTTGTTTCATCTTGTTTTCAAATGTCCATCCATCATGCTTCTTATATTTCTCATAATATTTATTCCCATGATAGTGTAACGCTTCTTGTTGCTTTTCGTCATCTCTTTCGTCTTTCAATTCTTCCAAACAAATTTGAATTACTTCTCTAGAATATCCTTTTCGAACAAGCATCTCATCTAACTTTAGCTTCATTTGTAAAAAAGAATGCTTTTGATAAGATTTTTTCTTCTTTTCTATGAGAAACAAGGCATTCTCAATTTGCTTTTCCTTCGGATATTCTTGTAAACTATGCATAATAATTAAATCTTGAACACCTTTATTTAACAACTCTCTTTTAATAACAGTTGGACCTTTTCGATTCACATTACTTTGCGTTCGCGTATATAAAACAGCGTACTCTTTATCATTAATATATCGGTCATGTAATAATTTCGAAACGACTTCAGAGATGATGGCCTGTCCCACTTCTTTTTTTCGTAAAAAATCTTCTATTTCTTGTTTTGTTCTCATTTGATAGGATAAATAGGAGATTGCTTGTAAATATGCTTTTTGTACCTCTTCATTGTACAAAATATTTCCTAACTCTATTTCATCAATTTCTAAGCCTTTTTGTAATCCATGTTTCATTAAGATTACTTGATCCACACTAAACCCGTACTCTTCGCCTTGACCTTTATCAATATAAATATTAAATCGTTCTTTCGATCGTTTTTGTACTTCTATTTTTGTAATGACAGCCATACTCTCACCTCACTATTATTTTAACATAGTCGAGGAACATTTTTTCTTTTCAAGAATATATATAATGAGGAGGAAATACTTGTGAAAATCGCAATTTCTGGTGGTACAGGCTTTATCGGTAAATATCTTTCTACTTTTTTTGTTCAAAAAGGATATACTGTTTACATCCTCACACGAAAAAAAACTACTGAAACTTCCGCCCCTAACCTTCAGTATGTTCAATGGACACCAGATTTACAAACCTTCCCCCTCTCTTCTATTGATGTCGTTATTAATCTAGCCGGAGAGTCTATTAATAGTAGATGGACAAAGAAACAAAAGAAAGCCATTTTAAACAGTAGAATTCAAACAACAAAAGGAATCATTAAACAATTACAGGCACTCCATACAAAACCACATACATTTATTAATGCAAGTGCTATTGGATACTACGGAACATCTGAAATAGAGTCTTTTACTGAGCAACAAGAAACTCCTGGAAATGACTTTTTAGCAGAAACAGTATTTTTATGGGAGCAAGAAGCAGCTAAAGCATTTTCTCTCGGAATAAGAACAATTTACACAAGATTTGGCGTTGTATTAGGTGCAGATGGCGGAGCCTTGCCAAAAATGTTACTTCCCTATCAATTCTATATCGGCGGCACCATTGGTTCTGGGAAGCAATGGTTATCATGGATTCATATAGACGATGTCGTTCGTATGATGGATTTCATCATACACAAAAAAGAAATTGATGGCCCTCTTAATATGACAGCACCAACACCTATAAGAATGAAGGAATTTGGAAAGACCATCGCTGCTGCAACGAGAAAACCACATTGGCTGCCTGTCCCTTCATTTATGCTTCACGCCTTATTAGGTGAGATGAGCATACTTGTACTAGAAGGGCAACACGTATTACCTAGTAAAGCAATTAAACATGGATACCAATACACATTTCCGGCAATAGACCATGCATTACAAAATATACTTTCGCATACAATGTAGTACTTCTAAAACACAATTTTACATGGGCCCTTTTAAAACTTTCATTTTCTAGGATCCGAAGCATTACCATACAAATAACCTTTCAGTTACTTTCCCTTAACTTCCATTAGCATTATAAAGTAACAGAAATGAGGTACCTATGAAAATATTGCTCAAACAAGCCATTGTATACCCTATTACATCTCCAAAGTTTCAAGGCGATGTACTCGTTACAGGAGAGCGAATTACCGAGGTCAAACCTTTTATTCAACCTACTCAAGATATGACCGTTATTGATGCACGAGCACTCCATCTCTTACCTGGCTTTATTGATGTCCATACTCACCTTGGTCTCTATGATGAAGGTACTGGTTGGGCTGGAAATGATGCCAATGAAACATCTGAAGTTTCAACACCACATATTCGTTCTTTAGATGGAATCCATCCTCTCGATATCGCCTTTCAAGACGCTGTACAAAATGGAATTACAACCGTTCACGTTATGCCTGGCAGTCAAAATATTATCGGGGGTACTACTTGTGTAATAAAAACAGCTGGAACTTGTATTGATCATATGATTATTCAAGAACCTGCTGGTTTAAAGATTGCCTTTGGAGAAAACCCTAAAAAAGTCCATAGTAATGGAACAAAAGAATCCATAACACGTATGGGGATTATGGGGTTACTTCGGGAATCATTCTATGAAGCACAACACTACGGGCACGAAGCTGATTTTCGAATGCTTCCTATTTTAAAAGCATTACGTCGTGAAATACCCGTACGTATCCACGCTCACAGAGCAGATGATATTAGTTCTGCGCTACGCTTTGCAACGGAATTCAACCTCGATCTACGTATTGAACATTGTACAGAAGGACACTTTCTTGTTGAAGAGCTTTCGAAACACAATTTGAAGGTTTCAGTTGGTCCCACTCTGACACGCCGTTCTAAAATCGAACTAAAAAACAAGACATGGGATACTTACCATATATTATCCAAAAATGGTGTGGAAGTTTCTATAACAACAGACCATCCTTATACACCCATTCAATATTTAAATATTTGTGCTGCTGTCGCAGTAAGAGAAGGGTTAGACGAGAAAACAGCACTAGAAGGAATCACCATATTCCCAGCGCGAAATTTGCGTTTAGAGGATAGAATTGGAAGCATCGAGGTTGGAAAAGACGCCGATCTCGTGTTATGGACTCATCATCCTTTCCATTATTTAGCCAAGCCTGTACTAACTATGATTGATGGAAAAATAATTTACAAAAAAAATAAAAAAAACTAGTTTATTTTTTTGACTAGATAAAGTATTATACGATTATAAACTGAATGAAACCATAATCAATTTGTGTCGTGATTATCATTTTCAAATTGATGAATGGGGAAGGCAAATGGTGCGCCACCAGCGTTAGAAACTGGTTCTAGTGGGTTCGATTCCCACCCCGAAATTTTTTAAAGATTGATATAAAAATTTCGAGGGTGGGGTGTTTTTTCGTCATGCTACCCTCGTGTGAGGAGGAGTTAGTATGTTGAAAAAACGCGACTTACACGACAGCCACGTTCTATACGAGTTAATGGTGGACCCAGCTGTCTTCCCTTTTGTGCGTCAAAAGGCTTATTCTTATGAAGAATATTTATTCTTAACGAAACAAACGATTGAAGCTGAAGAGCGTGGTGAATTAATTTCACGCACAATTTTAGATGAATGGGGTAACCCTATCGGAACAATTACTTTATTTGATGTGCAAGAAAAAGCTGGATTTCTCGGGACATGGCTTGGCAAACCATATCATGGAAAAGGCTATAATAAATTAGCGAAAGATTCATTTTTTAGTGAACTTTTCTATGAATTAGATATTGAAACAATCTTCATGCGTATTCGTAAAATAAATATTCGTTCTATTAAAGCTGCAGAAAAACTGCAATATGTAAATCTAGCAAATGAAACAAGAAAAGCCGTATATGATGAAATTAACGCAAACGAAGAAGTATATAACTTATATGAAATTCCAAAAGATCAATACACACTTGCTACAATGCGAGATACAACCTTCCAAGATGCTCATCAATTAAAAGAAGCATAATCTAAATTTTCTGAAATGATAATCAATCATTAACATTTTTCCATATGCGTATATCCCCTCATGTCTTTGGAAACGATAAATAGTAACTTTAAGACACGAGGTGATTTGTAATGGATAAAAAGAAACGTGATAAAGCAAAAAATACATTATCTAGTACACAAGAAGTTCTCTATCAACGCGAATTTCAAAAAGCAGATCGTGCAGCAGGATATCGCTCGAAAAGCATTTAAAGTGAAAATGAATAATTAGAAGTTTCCCCCCTAATTATTCATTTTCATTACATAATTTTCTCGACTGATAGAAGTAAGCAAAAAGTACCCTTATGCATTAGGGTACTTTTTGCTGTGGACAACTTTATCCACAAAACTGATGGAATTGTTAATAATTTTCGAAAACATTTAATATCTTTCTATATTCAAGCATATATCGACTGTTTTAATTGTGGATATTTTTCTAAAAATTGTGGACAATGTGGATATAGTTGTTAATATTCCGACTTTACTGTTTAATGAAAGCGCAATCCTTTTGTGGATAAGTGGCTAAATTTTCTTTGAAAATAATAAAGAACCCTCTTTATATATACAAAGAGGGTTTCATATTAAGTAAAAGATTGTGCAAGAGCAGGTGATTTAATTGGTATATGGCGCGGTTCTGCATGATTTTCTGCCAAAATTGCATCTACAATATGACCAGCTGGCTCTGGAAGATAGATGCTTTTCATTGCTTCTTTCATTTGAAGAAGCTTCACATCATCTTGTAATAATGCCTCTGTTTTTGCAAAAACCTCACTATCATCGCGAATGACAACTGCTGCTCCTTTTTTTTCAAAGTACATCGCATTTTCATTTTCTTGTCCTGGAACAGGCTTATATAAAATGACAGGTACTTGCAACGCTGCTGCTTCACTTAATGTTATTCCGCCTGGCTTCGTAATCATACAAGAAGTAACACGGAATAATTCATCAATATTTTCAACATACCCAAACACTTTTAATGCATCGGAATTTTGCTTCTGTAAACTTAATAAATCCTGTTTTAAAGCTTCATTTTTTCCACAAACGACAACTACTTGTAAATTGGGCACTGACATAAATGATTGGCATAGTTCTTTTACATTTCCTAATACCCCATGAGCACCTGCTACAATTAGTAAAATCTTTTTATTCTTACATAACTGATATTTATTATATATGATGTCTGAATTTACCTTTAACTCAAAACTACTCCGAATTGGAATTCCTGTTTCAACAATTTGTTCCGCAGGTACACCGATATCAACCATCAATTCTTTCACGTGATCCGTTGCAACAAAATAACGATCTACTTCTCGATGAATCCATATTTTGTGCACGCAAAAATCCGTTAATACGTTATAGACAGGAATTGAAATCCCTGTTTGTTTCTTCAATTCTGGTACCGCGATAATTGGAAATGTATTAATTACAATATCTGGTTTCTCCACCTGTAACAGTGTTTTCAAACGTTTTCTTCCAAAGTTCGCATACCAAGATGCTATTTTCTTATCATAAATTTTTTCTACCCCGTAATAAAACAAACGATATAATTCTTTTCCTATTGTATAACTTTTTAAATATAGATATTTTGTAATGTCAGTTATAAATGGATGTGATTCTCCAAACAAGTCGCATACAATAACATCTTCAATTCCTTTTTGGCGAAATGTTTGTTCTAATGTTTTTGCTACTTGCACATGACCATTACCGTAATGTGCAGTTAATATTAAAACCTTGGGGTTTTTTATCAAACAAATCCACTCCTAGCTTTTTGTTTCTCCATATTGCATATACGACAATAGGAAAAACATTTTCCTTAAAAATTACATAAACAGATTCTAATAATTCCCTTTTCAGCTATGTACCTGTCGTGGATATGCAAAGCATATAAGATTGACCCCTTAATCCTATCTGTGCTCATATCTTTACATTATACTTTCCTATAAGAGCTTTCGCAATAACTTACAAATGTTCTCTATTCCATGATACTCACTCTTTTACTTCTTAATTCTTTTTACTATTTTGATTTCCCTTTACAATTATGTAAATTTCTCCACTTATTCCGTACAAAATTATGGATATTCTACTTTCAGTATACTCTTTTATCAATATATACTCTAGATTTTATTGTAAAGAAAGCAAAAAGCCTAATCCAATATTTGGATTAGACCGCTTGTAAAATATGTTTAGCATGTTCTACATTTTTCTCAGTAGGTGGTTCTACATTTGCGAGTGGGTACTTGTGTCCAAGCGCCTCCCATTTATATACACCAAGCTTATGATATGGTAACACTTCAACTTTTTGAACATTAGACAGACTTTGAATAAAGCTAGATAGTTTTTGTAGATCCTCTTCATTATCCGTAACACCGGGAACTAATACGTGTCGTACCCAAATCGGTTTATTCTTATCCGATAAATAACGAGCAAATTGTAAAATATGTTCATTTGGTTTCCCTGTTAATTTACGATGCTTTTTGGAATCAATATGTTTCAAATCCAATAAAACTAAATCTGTATAATCCATTAAAATATCTAGCTTATTTTGGAATTCTGGTTCCTCAGAATAACAACCACCAGAAGAGTCGATTGTTGTATGGATACCAGCCTCTTTACACTTTTTAAACAACTCAATTAAAAAGTCTAGCTGTAATAATGGTTCTCCACCGCTAACTGTTATACCGCCTCCGGAGGCTTCAATAAATGGAAGGTAACATGTCACATCCTGCATCACTTCTTCAACTGTTATTTCTTTACCTTTACCGATTTCCCACGTATCCGCATTATGACAATATTGACAACGTAATAAACACCCTTGTGTAAATATGACATAACGAATCCCTGGGCCATCAACAGTACCACAAGACTCTACAGAATGTATTCTTCCTTTTACCATGTTACTTCCTCCTTTATTGAAACAGCCTCCCTTCGCTATATATTAAAAGCGAAGGGCTACTTTTTTCATTTACATGCTTTCATGCATTGTACGGTTAATTACATCAATTTGTTGTTCACGAGTTAATTTAATAAAGTTTACAGCGTAACCAGATACGCGAATTGTTAATTGTGGATATTTCTCAGGATGTTCCATTGCATCCATTAATGTTTCACGATTAAATACGTTAATATTTAAGTGATGGCCTTCTTTTACTGCATAGCCATCAAGCATAGATACTAAGTTACGTACTTGTACATCATCTTCTTTACCAAGTGCTTTTGGAATGATAGAGAATGTATTAGAAATACCATCTTGTGCATCTTCATATGGTAATTTAGCTACAGATAATAATGAAGCTAATGCACCTTTTGTATCACGTCCATGCATTGGATTTGCACCTGGTGCAAATGGTTCTCCAGTACGGCGTCCATCTGGAGTATTACCTGTTTTCTTACCGTATACAACGTTAGATGTAATAGTTAAAATTGACATTGTATGAACGGAATTACGATATGTTTTATGTTTACGAAGTTTATTCATAAATGTTTTCACGAGATTTACAGCGATCTCATCTACACGATCATCATTGTTACCGTATTTAGGGAAGTCTCCTTCAATTTCGAAGTCCACCGCAATACCATTTTCATCACGGATTGGTTTTACTTGTGCGTATTTAATTGCACTTAATGAGTCTGCTACTACAGATAGACCCGCGATACCTGTTGCCATTGTACGAAGAACATTTGTATCATGAAGTGCCATTTCAATACGTTCATAGCTATATTTATCATGCATGTAATGGATAACATTTAATGTATTTAAATATAGACCCGCTAACCATTCCATTGTCATATCAAACTTATGCATAACTTCTTCATAATTTAATACTTCAGAAGTAATTGGTGCGTACTCAGGACCAACTTGTGCTTTTGATTTTTCATCTTTACCACCGTTAATCGCATATAATAATGCTTTCGCTAAGTTTGCACGAGCTCCAAAGAACTGCATTTGTTTACCGATTCTCATTGCAGATACACAACAAGCAATTCCGTAATCATCGCCGTAATCAGCACGCATAATGTCATCATTTTCATATTGAATTGCTGATGTTTTGATGGACATTTTCGCACAGTAGTTTTTAAAGTTCTCTGGTAATTGTTTAGACCAAAGAACTGTTAAATTCGGTTCTGGAGCTGGTCCTAAATTATCTAATGTATGCAAGAAACGGAATGAGTTCTTTGTTACTAATGGACGACCATCTAATGCCATACCACCGATAGATTCAGTTACCCAAGTTGGGTCACCAGAGAATAATTCATTATAATCAGGTGTTCTTGCGAATTTCACAAGACGTAATTTCATAATGAAGTGATCTACAATTTCTTGTACTTCTTCTTCTGTTAAAGTACCATTTGCTAAATCTCTTTCAATGTAAATATCTAAGAATGTAGAAGTACGTCCAAGACTCATTGCAGCTCCGTTTTGCTCTTTAATCGCTGCAAGATATGCGAAGTATAACCACTGGAATGCTTCTTTTGCATTTGTTGCTGGTTTAGAAATATCGAAACCATGAGAAGCAGCCATTTGTTTTAGTTCTTGAAGTGCACGCATTTGCTCAGATAACTCTTCGCGTAAACGCATTGTATCTTCGCTCATTACACCACCAGTTAAATTCAAATCAGCTTTTTTCGCTTCAATTAAATGATCAATACCATATAATGCTACGCGTCGATAGTCACCGATAATGCGTCCACGACCGTATGCATCTGGAAGACCAGTAATAACACCTGATTTACGTGCATTTCTCATTTCTGGTGTATAAGCATCAAATACACCTTGGTTATGAGTTTTTCTCCAATCTCTAAAAATACGACTAAGTTCTTTATCCATTTCGTATCCATAAGATTCACAAGCTTGTTCTGCCATACGAATACCACCATATGGTTGTAAAGAACGTTTGAATGGTTTATCAGTCTGGAAACCGACTACTTTTTCAATATCTTTATTTAAGTATCCTGGGTCATGTGATGTAATAGAAGAAACAATTTTTGTATCCATATCAAGAACGCCACCGTTTTCACGTTCTTTTGTTGTTAAATCCATTACTTGATCCCAAAGTTGTTTCGTTGCTTCAGTTGCTTCTGCTAAGAAAGATTCGTCTCCTTCGAAAACGTTTACATTATTTAAAATGAAATCGCGAACATCAATCTCTGCTTTCCATTTTTCACCTTTAAAGTTTTCCCATGCGTTTTTAACATTTTCTAATACTTGAGTCATCCTAATCTCCTCCATTTTTGATTAGTACAGGACTAAGATTTTTTATATAACAGCTTACACACTTAGAATACTACTTTTTTACGAAAGTGAACGAATTAGTTGTGACATGTTTGTGAAATGTTGAGCAAACTACTATATATATAGTGTTAACTTCATTTAAAAGTCTTTAAAATTAACCCTTTCCTTAATTGTATTTTTTTGGTATCCTTATATACGAGTCCTATTTTGTAATATAAGAACAATACCCATTGTAGAGCTGTAATACTCTTATCTCCTAATCTGTTATAGTTTTTATAACAGAACAAAAAAGTGTACACATGTTGTACACTTTTTTTGTTACTTCTATAAAACATCTCTTTTTCTATTGCCATCATAGAATCCGCCACGATTGTCTGTTAATGCAATTATTTGCTCTAGTCCTTCTATATGATCACCTATAATTCGAAGTACAGCTGGAGGATGACCTATTTTTGCAAAATGTTCACTGGGACGAATACGGTTCATCTTATCAACCTCAACACGACATACACATGCAATTTCAAATCCAGAAAGAAGAGCCTTCACTTGTGCTACACAAGGTGACAATAAAGATTTATATCCAATTGCTTTCAAACACTTGTGGCTAAATGCATTAGGTACCGCAATAAGTGAGCCTACCCCTAAATCCTTTCTATCACAAGCTAAATTTAGTGCATACTTAAATGCAGTTACAAGATGAAGTGGTACTCTTAAATCTAAATAATGATTTAAATCATTTAATGCGACGTCCTTTCCATCTGCTATAGCTTTTGTAAAAGGATATAACTCACTAGCTGGAATAACAAAATCACCATCTATAAATAACACAATTTCTCCTTTTGCAAAATAAGTTCCAAGTGAACGCCCTACATCGTTTCCAAGGGCTTCTTTATATACAATTGTTGTTGCGCCTTTGTCTTTTGCAATCGTTGCTGTTTTATCTGACGAACCATTTACGACTACGATGATTTCAAAAGGTTCAATTTTACGAAGCTCTTCTATAACGTTTCCAATTGTTTTCTCTTCATTTTGTACAGGAATAACAACCGATAGTTGCTTTCCTTTATACAAATTGGATGTAACGCCCCAGCCTTGATAAAAATCTTCAAAACTTAAAGTATGATAGACGCTATTCCTTTTCCTATTTCCATCATAATATCCTCCGCGTGTATCACTACTTACTATTCGTTCTGCAACTGCTTCTATATGATCACCTATCATTCGTTTTTCAGATTGAGAAAGGCTCGTGCCATATGCAGCATGTTCAATCGGTCGAAATTTATTTGGCGTGATAACATCAATAGCACAATGACGGCTAATTCTCCATTTACTTTGTGCTATACGTAAATGAGCTACAATAGGATTAACTAAACATTCATATCCAATACTTTGGACGACTTCTTTCGTCAACGCATGAGGTACAGATAATAAAGAATCTATTTTTAATTCTTCGCGCTCTAACATTGCATTTAATATTTGGCGCCATACTGTAATAGAATGTGGTTTTTGATTCTTTAAAAATAATGCGTCCAAATTATTTAAAACGATGTCAGTCTGATCATGTAAAATTGGATTAAGAAATAATTGTAATTTTGAAGTTGGAATAGCAAAGTCCCCATCTATAAATAGTAATACATCACCTATTGCATGTTTTGCGCCAACTGCACGCCCAACATCGTTTCCTAATAGTTCTTTATGCCTAATTATTTTACATCCTAACCGATCAGCAACCTCTTCTGTACCATCGTTACAACCATTTGCTATTACAATAATCTCTACTGGATTTAACGGTTTTACCGATTGAATAACGTCTGAAATCGTATCTACTTCATTACTTGCAGGAATAATAACTGATAGCGACTTAGCCATTGTTTTCTTCACGAAACCATTTAATAGTTTCTTTCAATCCTTGTTCCCACGTTACTGTCGCTTGAAATTGAACAAGTTCTCTTAACTTCGTTACGTTCGGCCTTCTATTTGGAATTTCTTCAAAGCCATGTGGATATACTTCCTCAAAAGGAACTTGTACAATTTTCGAAGAAGATTTCGTTAGTTTTTTAATTGTTTCTGCTACTTCTTTTATACTCTGTTCATTCTCAGAACCTATATTAATAATCTCACCATTTACCTTCTCATCCATTGCCCGAATTGTTGCTTCTACCGCATCACTCACATACGTAAAGCAACGTGTCTGCTTTCCATCTCCATATACGAGAATGTCTTCTCCTTGCAAAGCTGCACGGATAAATCGTGGGATTACCCCTGCATATGGACCATCTTTCGCTCTTGGACCATAAATATTAAAATAACGAACAATCGTTACAGGTAAGCCTTCTAATGCGTATCCTAAACATAATGTTTCTTCTAACGTTTTACAAACTGCATAACTCCAACGAATTTTAGAAGTTGCCCCGTACAATCGATCTCCTTCTTCAGAGAAAGGCGGTTTGCCTTTACCATATACTTCTGAAGTAGATGCAAAAACTACTTTCTTCTTTCCTTTTAATGCTGCTTGTAAAATGTTTCTCGTTCCATCAAAATTCGTTTCAATGAGCTCTATACTTTTTTCCATTGTCGTTTTAACACCTAAAATTGCTGCTAAATGAAACACTACATCATGTTGATTTACTAATTCATAAATAGAGTTTTTGTCTAAAACACTTATTGGAATAACCCGAATCTCTTTCATTAGCTCATTATGATACTTATTTTTCCCTTTATAGAAGTTATCCACAATCGTGACTTCATAACCCCTTCTCACCAACTCTTCAGCTAAATGAGATCCAATAAATCCGGCCCCACCTGTAATTAAACATTTCTTACTCATACACTCACCTTCTTTATAATTCCCCGTGTATCTATTACTCGGTTCATTCCTTTAAAAAGCTTCCAATCGATATTAGAGTGGTCAGTTAAAATTAAAATACAACCTGCCTCTTTAAATGTTTGTTCATCCAAAGCAACAGATTGATACACCTTATCTCCAATTTCCGCGGAAGAAATATATGAATCATGGTATTTTATCTCGTATCCTTCTTTTATTAGTAATTGAATAATTGGCAAAGCCGGTGATTCTCTCAAATCATTTACATCTTTCTTATATGCGATTCCTACAATTAAAACTAGTCCGGGTGATTGTACCATGCCCTTTACTTTCCGGACTATTTTCTCTGGCATTTCTTCATTAATTACATGTGCCGCCTCAATTAATTGACTAATTGCCCCATTCTTTTTTATTCTCCATTGAAAATATAAAGGGTCTACGGGAATACAGTGCCCCCCTATCCCTGGTCCTGGCCAATACGGAGTAAATCCAAACGGTTTTGTAGATGCCGCTTCAATGGCCTCATAAAAATCAATCCCTAAACTTTCACATAATGTGTTTAACTCATTTACTAAAGAGATGTTAACTAAGCGCTGAATATTTTCAAATAGCTTACACATCTCTGCTACTTTCGGTGAACTAACAGGTACAACTACGTCAAAAATGGTACTATATAAATCCTGTACTTTTTGTTTACACTTTTCTGTTTGTCCACTAATAACTTTTGGAATAGATTGAACTGAATATTGGCTATTTGCTGGATCAATTCTCTCAGGAGAATATCCGATATAGAAATCTTCTCCTACCTTTTGGCCAGCTTGAGAAATAATAGGAATAATAACTTCCTCAAGTGTGCCTGGATATGTGGAACTTTCAAAAATGAAGGTTTGTCCTTTTTGGAGATTTTGTTGTATATAATGCGAAGCTGAAATGAGGGCACTTAAATCTGGTTCTCTTCGTTCATTAATTGGAGTTGGAACAGTAACAATAACATAATCATTATTTTGGAAATCAGTAATACCTTTATCTGGTGTATTTACTATTAATTTATTTTTAGTCAATAAACTTTGCAACACTTTAGAAGAAACATCTGGAATATAACTTTCTCCTTTTTTAATCGATTCTATTTTTCTAGTATCTTTATCTAATCCAAGTACGGTATGTCCTCTTTCTGCAAAATGGACTGCTAAAGGAAGACCAACATACCCTAATCCAATAATAGCTACTTTACTACTAGCATTCATCTGTATTCTTTTCTTCCTTTCTCAATTGTTGAATAGTGTCTCTATCGCGATCTCCATCTCTAAAACTCCCACGTTCGTCTGTATATTGTAATAGATAAGCAATCGCCTCAAGTTGATCACCGAAAATACGGTCAAATGCCGGAATACGTCCATTTACAAATCCATGTTGCTCCGGGCGTACCCGATTGGTTTTTATAACATCTACAAATTCTACTGCTGTAATAGAAAAAACCTCCAAAATAGCTTTCATTTGAGCTAATGGCGGAATAACAAGCGAGTCATATCCTATTTTCTCTATTACCCTTTTATGCATAGCATGTGGTACTGCCGTTAATGAGTTATTCCATAAATCCGGTCTTTTCGCTACTAAATTCACAAAATATTTCCCCATACTAATTGGATCTGCAGGATGAAACATATCTAATAAGCATTGTAAATCATTTAAAACCACGTCACTTCCATCTTCAACAGCTTGCAAAAATGGAGTGAGTTTTTTTGCTGGAATAACAAAATCACCATCAACGAATAAACAAATATCTGCCGTAGCATGCATGGCACCTATCGCTCGTGCTACATTATGTCCAAGCGCCTCCCCGAATTCAACAACAATAACATTCTCTAGCTTTGCCTGTTTAACAGTCTCAAAATCTGCTCCATTCGCGACAACAATAATTTCATCTACCCCTGCTTTTTTCACTTCTTGTATAACAGATCTTATCGTCATTTTTTCTTCTGACACTGGTATAATCGCACTATATTTCGCTTTTTCCTTCTTTAATACAACTGGTTTATAGTTCCCTATAAACTCCCTATCCCTGTTTCCCTCCGAAAAACCGCCGCGTTTACCATATGTTTCGATTACATATTGCAAAGCACGTAAATGATCACCCATAATACGGCTAGTCGCTTTCGGATAAGGAGAACCAGGTGATGTTCCTGTATGCACAGGACGAACCTTATTTGTGTGAATTACATCGACCGAAGCCGTATCAACAATATCTACTCCTCTAGACATCGCTATCGCTTGAAATAGTGCTGGATCTGCTAAATTCCACCAACCAAATTTCTGAATAACTTCCCTACTCATTGCGTGTGGAATTGCGATTAAAGATCCAACAACAAGCTCTTTTTTATTCAAATAGCGATTCAACATGAACTTTCCAACTGTCGTATAATGTGGTCTCATCTTTAAATAAACCGACCATGTTAAATTATTCACAACAATTTGATGCCCTTGTCGAATTCCTTTCACGAAACGTTGTAACTCTTTACTATCAATAACAATATCACCATCTAAAAACAAAACAATTTCACCTTTTGCTTCTCTAGCTCCAATAGCCCGTCCAACATCATTGCCAAGAGAATGTTTATAATAAATCACGTGACAATGATGTTGTAACGCTATGTCTTTCGTTCCATCTGTCGAGCCATTATCTACTACAATAATTTCGTAAGGCTTGAGCTTCTCCACTTCTACTAAAACTTGTGATAAAGTACTCGCTTCATTGTGCGCTGGAATAACAACTGATACTCTCATACTTGTATCACGCTTACCCTTCCAAACGAACATAAGCAATAATAGGAGTACGCACAATTACATCTTCCGGTGGTCCATAAGAAGGAGAAGTACGAACACTTACCGCCCCATCTGTCACAGATAAAAGAATGCCTGTAACAATTTCTACAGCTGTCACAACTTGCACTAATTCACCAACATGGTTACGTAATTCATCAGTAAATAACATATATAACTCTCCTTTCTTACACTTCTTTAATTGATATAATGCTTGTAAATGGTAATAAAACTTCAGTTCCTATTCCTTCTTGCAATGTTAAGAAATCATCACCGACTGCTACAATAACGCCTGTTAATTGTCCAACAGTCACCGTAATTTCTACGTTTTTACCTAAATACTGCTTTGCAATTTCTTTAAAAGGTGATGTATTGCATTCTTTTAAAATGTTACAAATAATAGATTGAAATTGACTTGATTTTATAAATTCTTCCGTAGCTTGCTTAGAGTTTCTTTGAATGAACCTTGCAAAGTTTTGCGAAAATAAAAGTCGTTCCACAGCGGGCAATAATTTATCATCTAAAAAATAGCCTAATTGTCTATTAAACAATCTTGATAATTTATGCCAATATTTTCTGAACAGACACATACACTTCTCCTCCTATTATTTTTAGATTATAAAATTTTACATCCATACATCTTAATGTATACAAAATAGATATTTTTGTGATAGGTAAGGCATACATTTTCTAAAAGAAATATTTGTTTCAGGGCAAAAAAAAACTATCCAAAAGGATAGTTTTTTACACTTCAATATTTCGCAACATCGTATAAATGTCATTATTCACTTTACCAAATGATTTAATGTTATTTTGAATGTTAGATAATAAAACAACATACACACTACCATTTTTACTAAATCCATTTAAACAATTCCAACCTGGCATTACACCGTGATTCGAATAGCTTCCTGGGTCTACGTACCAGCCAAATCCGTAATCCTTTTTCACAGCTGTAAACATTTGATCGTAACTCGCTTTTGAAATTAACTTTCCAGAGTATAACGCTTCGTTAAATAAATATAAATCATGTGCACTCGTATATATATCACCACAACCATATAGTTGCGACATGCTCGGAATATTAGGTGTTGTCATATTATTATTTACTATTTTATAACCCGTTGATGGGAATCTTGTTTGTTCTAACGCTGTGCCAAAACCAGAATGTTTCATACCGGCAGTAGCAAAAATATGTTGTTTAATATATTCTTCAAGCGACTGTCCACTTACCTTCTCGGCAATGTATGCAAGTATAGAGTAGTTCGAATCGGAATACTTCCACTTCTCTCCTGGACCACCAATACGCTTTTGATTTCCTATCCTTTTGATCAGTTCTTCATGAGAAATATCTTCTTTTCCTTGCTCATATTCTGGAATCCCTGATGTATGTGTTAATAGATGTTTTAGCTGAATACTATTACCTTGTGGAAAATCTGGAATATACTTTGCAACAGTATCTTCTACTTGTAATTTATTTTGATCTTTCAATTGCATAATAGCAGTTGCTACAAACGCCTTTGAAATAGAACCAATATAAAAAGTCGTCTCTGAATTATTCGGTACTTGCTGCTCTTTATTTGCCATACCGTACCCTTTATTCAGAAGAACTTTTCCGTTCTTCACAATAACAGCTGTCCCGCTAAATCCTGTGTTTTGTAAATACTGGTCCAATTGAGCGTTTTCATTAATTTCTTGAGGTGGCCCTTCAGCAGGCTGTTCCGCAGCTTGCGCTTGCTTCACTTGTTCTTCCTGCTCTTTTTGTTTTTGCTTCTGTACTTCTTGTTTCTTTTTTTCTTCTTTC
>NZ_JAKUDW010000094.1:0-19952 GCF_022662595.1 Bacillus cereus group sp. BfR-BA-01524
TGTTACACCTGTTGAAGCACAAACTCGAGATAATTCTTCAATAGCAATTACGTACGCTAAGTAATCGCTTCCAATTCCACCGTACTCTTCAGGCCATGGAATACCGGTTAAACCAAGCTCTGCCATTTGATCAAATAACTCTCGATCAAATCGCTCTTCCTCATCACGCTCAGCTGCTGTTGGCGCCACTTCATTCTTAGCAAAATCTCGAACCATTTTTCTTATCATTTCATGTTCTTCTGATAGTTTAAAATGCATCTCCGTCTCCCCCTCGTCCTTTTATAAAGCACGGCTAATAACAAGTTTCTGTATTTCACTCGTTCCCTCATATATTTGCGTGATTTTCGCATCACGGAAAAATCTTTCTACTGGATAGTCTTTCGTATAACCGTAACCACCAAATACTTGCACTGCCTCAATCGCGACTTCAACCGCTGTCTTAGAAGCAAATAATTTTGCAATAGATGCTTCTTTACCGCATGGTAATCCTTGTGCCCTAAGAGATGCCGCTCTATATACGAGTAACCTTGCTGCTTCGACACTCGTTGCCATATCTGCAAGTTTGAAGCCAATCCCTTGCTGCGCCGCAATCGGTTTCCCAAATTGCTCTCGTTCTTTTGCATAATCAATCGCACATGCAAGCGCCGCTTCAGCAATTCCTAACGCCTGTGCACCGATTCCAATTCGCCCAACATCTAAATTCGCCATCGCCACCTTGAATCCTTGTCCTTCTTCCCCAAGTAAATTCTCCGCTGGCACTTTCATATCTTCAAAAGTAAGTTGTACTGTACGAGAACCGAGAAGCCCCATCTTATGTTCATCTTTTCCGATGATTAAACCAGGTGTATCTTTCTCTACTATAAATGCTGAAATCCCGCTTTTCCCTGCCTCTGGATTTGTAGAAGCGAATACAATGTATGTACTTGCTTCACCACCATTTGTAATAAACACTTTCGATCCATTAATAATATAATGATCGCCTTTTTTCACAGCTCTTGATTTCAAACTCCCTGCATCTGATCCTGCATTTGGCTCTGTTAAAGCAAATGCACCTAAATATTCCCCGGTTGCAAGTTTAGAAACATATTTTTTCTTCTGTTCTTCTGTTCCGAAATATAAAATCGGATTCATTCCAACTGACGTATGTACAGCTAAAATTACACCAACTGTTGCACTTACCTTTGAGATCTCCTCAATTGCTAGAATGTAAGAAATAAAATCCATTTCTGCCCCGCCGTATTTCGCAGGCGCTGGAATACCCATTAATCCAAGCTCACCCATCTTGTGCAAAATCTCTTTTGGGAACACCCCTTGTTCCATGCTAGGAACAAAGGGAGCTATTTCCTTCTGTGCAAAATCCCGAACCATTTTCCTCATCATTTGCTGCTCTTCATTAAAACGAAAGTTCATATACTCCGCCTCCATTTGCTATATATCCTCTTAACAATTTGGTAAGACCACTATTTTGTAACAAAGGGGGAATTTATTCGTAAACGTAGAATCCACGACCTGTTTTACGACCTAACCATCCTGCATTCACATACTTACGTAATAACGGACATGGGCGATATTTACTATCTCCTAATCCTTCATGCAACACTTCCATAATGTATAAACACGTATCTAAACCGATAAAATCAGCAAGCGTCAAAGGCCCCATCGGATGGTTCATACCAAGCTTCATTACTTCATCAATTGCTTCTTTCGTCGCTACACCTTCATATAACGTATAAATTGCTTCGTTAATCATCGGTAGCAAAATGCGGTTTGATACGAAACCTGGGAAATCATTTACTTCAACTGGTACTTTCCCAATTTTTTTCGTAATATCTTCAATTGCTTCATATACCGCATCATCTGTAGCCAAACCACGAATAATCTCAACAAGCTTCATAACTGGAACTGGATTCATAAAGTGCATACCGATTACCTTTTCCGGACGCTTCGTTACTGCTGCAATTTCTGTAATTGGTAGAGATGACGTATTCGTTGCTAAAATAGCGTGTTCTGGTGCGATTTCATCTAGATTCGCAAATATTTTCTTTTTAATATCCATTTTCTCAACAGCTGCTTCAATAATAAGATCCGCTTCTTTCACACAATCTAAATCAAGCGTTACTGTAAGACGATTTAATGTTTCTTCCTTCTCTTCTTCCTTCATGCGTCCTTTTTCTACTTGGCGCGCTAAGTTTTTCGTAATGATAGCCAATCCTCTATCTAATTGCTCTTGTTTTAAATCTTGTACCTTCACGTCATACCCTGCCATTGCACATACTTGCGCAATCCCTGATCCCATTTGCCCTGCACCAATTACAACAATCTTTTGTACACCCATTTTTTCTTCCCCCTTAATTGTTAATAAATTTTATACCCTCGAACTTTAATTAGTGAACTTCAATCATCACTGCGTCCCCTTGACCGCCACCGCTACAAATCGAAGCAATTCCAATTCCGCCGCCGCGCTGCTTAAGTGCATGGATTAATGTTACGATAATGCGCGCTCCGCTTGCTCCAATCGGATGTCCCATCGCCACTGCGCCGCCATTTACATTCAATTTTTCTGGATCAATTCCTGCGATTTCTGTACTTGCAATTGCTACCGCTGCAAATGCTTCATTAATCTCGAATAAATCGATGTCTTCAATTGTCTTGCCTGTTTTTTCAAGCAATGCGTTAATTGCATAACCTGGCGTTCTTGGGAAATCTTTAGATTCCACTGCAATTGCTGTATGCGCCAAAATTGTCGCTAATGGCTTTCTTCCTTCTTGCTTCGCTCTGTCTTCGCTCATTAATACAAGTGCAGCACCACCATCGTTTAGTCCTGGCGCATTACCAGCTGTCACCGCTGCTGTCTTATCAAATACTGGTTTTAACTTTGCTAACTTTTCAATCGTTGTATCTTCACGCGGCGCCTCATCCTTTGCAACGACAATAGGGTCGCCTTTTCTTTGCGGGATCGTTACTGGCACAATCTCCTCTTCAAAACGTCCTTCTTTATGCGCTGAAACCGCACGCTGATGGCTACGATATGCCCATTCATCTTGCGCTTCGCGAGAAATTCCATCTTCCTTCGCAACTTCTCCGCCATAAACACCCATGTGTGTACCTGAAAATGCGCATGTTAAACCGTCAGCAACGTTTAAATCAATAACTTCGTTGTTTCCCATTCTGTATCCCCATCTTGCTCCGCGTAAAATGTAAGGACTGTTACTCATCGACTCCATACCGCCAGCTACAATCAGTGATTGATCGCCAGTACGAATAATCTGATCCGCTAACGTAACCGCACGAAGCCCTGATGCACAAACTTTATTCACTGTTTCCGTCTGTACTTCCCAAGGGATTCCAGCAGCCCTTGCAGCTTGGCGCGATGGAATTTGTCCCTGTCCACCTTGAATAACCGTTCCAAATATAACTTCTTCAACATCACTAGCCGCAACATTCGCTCTTTCAAGCGCTGCTTTAATTGCAATTCCTCCAAGTTCCGTCGCTTTTACATCTTTTAAAGATCCTCCAAATTTTCCAACTGGTGTTCTTGCAGCACTTAAAATAACTGTTTTACTCATGTTTCTTTCCCCCATTTCATTTTTTAACACTGAGCGCTCGCTCGGTATCCCTACGTTGAGAAGAGGTGCAATCATTGCACCTCTTTCTAAAGTTGTATACATTCTTACAAACTACATCGCTTCTTTTTTCTGTCCGATAACAGATCGTTCTAAAATCTCTGTCACATCAAGAGTTTGGACTTTCTCTTCTACCTCTTTCGCTTTCGTTCCATCACTGATCATCGTTAAGCAATATGGACAACCTGTACCGATAATGGATGGCTGTACAGCTAATGCTTGTTCTGTACGAGCAACGTTAATACGAGAACCTGTTGTTTCTTCCATCCACATTAAGCCACCACCTGCGCCACAGCACATTCCAGTTTCACGGTTACGTGCCATTTCTACAAGATTCACTCCAGGAATCGCTTTCAAAATGTCACGTGGCGCTTCGTACACTTCGTTGTATCTTCCTAAATAACAGGAATCATGGTACGTAACTGTTTCTTCAATAGCGTGAACAGGCTTTAAGAGCCCTTCTTTCACCCACTGAGCTAACAATTCTGTATGATGATAGACTTCTGCTTGCAAGCCAAAGTCCGGATACTCATTTTTAAATGTGTTATAAGCATGAGGATCAATCGTAACGATTTTCTTCACTCCTGCCTTTTCAAATTCTTCGATATTCTTTGTCGCCATCTCTTGGAATACAAATTCATTCCCAAGGCGGCGTGGTGTATCTCCAGAATTCTTTTCTTTATTACCGAGAATTGCGAATGAAATGCCTGCTTCGTTCATTAACTTCGCAAATGATATTGCAATCTTCTGACTACGGTTGTCGTATGATCCCATTGAACCAACCCAGAATAAATACTCGAATTCCTCACCAGCTTTTGATTTTTCTTTTACAGTCGGAACTGTTACTTCGTCATCACCTTGGCGCCATGTTTCACGCTCTTTACGGTTCAGACCCCACGGATTCCCTTGACGCTCGATATTTGTCATCGCGCGTTGTGCTTCCGCGTCCATTTTTCCTTCTGTTAAAACGAGATATCGACGTAAATCAATAATTTTGTCAACATGCTCATTCATAACTGGACATTGATCTTCACAGTTACGACACGTTGTACATGCCCAAATCTCTTCCTCTGTAATAACATCTCCGATTAAACTCGGATCGTAAGCGAACGTTGTAGCCGCTGATTCTTGTTGTCCTTTTCCAGCTGCCATCATCGCTAACTGATTTCCTTGTGTATTATTGAAGGCAACTACTGGAACCCACGGTGCTTTTGATGTTACCGCAGCTCCTTTATCAGTTAAATGATCTCGAAGTTTTAAAATTAAGTCCATCGGCGATAACATTTTTCCTGTACCTGTTGCCGGACACATATTTGTACAACGGCCACACTCTACACAAGCGTATAAGTCAATAAGTTGATTTTGTCTAAAGTCTTCAATTTTACCAACACCAAATGTTTCTTGCGTTTCATCTTCAAAATCAATCTTTTCAAGCTTCCCTGGGTTTGAAAGACGACCGAAGAATACATTAGCTGGTCCCGCAATTAAATGCGCATGTTTTGATTGTGGAACATACACTAAAAACGTTAACAAAATTAGTAAATGCACCCACCAAGAAAAATAGAACACTGAAATGGCTACGGTTTCATTTATCCCGCTAAAAACGTAAGCGATTGCAGAAGCGATTGGTTCACTCCATGAAAGCTCCTCGCCATGCCATATAAGTCCCATACCGTTACCAAGTAGCACAGAAATCATTAAACCACCGATAAAGATAAGAACAAGACCTGATTTGAAGTTACGTTTTAAACGAACAAGCTTTTCTACATAACGTCTATGAAAAGCCCAAAATACTGCAATTAAAATAACAAGTGTGACAATTTCCTGGAAGAATGTAAATGCAGGGTATAGTGGTCCAAGTGGAAGATGTGATCCTGGTGCGAGTCCTTTCCAAACGAAGTCAATTGCTCCAAATTGGACAAGAATAAATCCGTAAAAGAACATAACGTGAATGATGCCGCTTTTCTTATCTTTCAGCAGCTTTTTCTGACCGAAAACATTGACCTTAAGGAGATCCCAACGCTCTTTAAAACGACGGTCAAATTCAATTTTTTTTCCTAATTGTATGTAGGCCATTCTCGTCCGTATAAGATATACAAACAAATACCCTGCATAAGCAATAACAGCAATGGCAGCCAGCCAATTAATGATCAGTAAGCTATTCATTTTTATGCTACCCCTCTCTTTGTAAGCCCTCTTTCTTTTTGAATCTTCAAAAATATATAATTTTCTGAATTATATCCCCTACCCCCATTATATAATGAGTGAGCATTCAGTCAACAGTTTTTTGTTATAGAACAACACATTTTTTCATAAAGCTGTTTATTTCGGTGAAACTATAAAGTGAAACTTTAATCAGTAGGGGGGTTCATCCCCACTGACTATTAGTTGAACCAATCGGGCTTTTACGGGCAGTTGATTTCCAAACTAACTTCTGCTTATTCATCAATTTTTGAAGCAGGAAGCTTACTGCCCGTTAAAGCGGGGTAAAGTGAAACTTTAATCAGTGCAACATACTATCATCTGATGAAATTTATAATAACAGCCGTGCTACCCGTATCATTTGTAACACACTGAAGGTGAAAAGAATGCGAAGGAGGGAATTCACTGATGCTCTACTTATCTCTTTTGTTAATATCCATTGCTCTTTGGATTACAATTGACCTTTCATACGGGAGATTTCTTCATTTAAAACGGGTAAGCTCTCGCACTTTCCCTTTACGTCAAAGTGATTTTCACCTTTATACATACGGGAAAGATTTGTACGATGCCTTATTTACTGATATAAAACAAGCACAGCACCACATTCATATTTTATTCTTCATTGTAAAAAACGATAAAATCAGTCGTGAATTTTTAAAATTGCTGATTGATAAGGCTCAGGAAGGAATTGAAGTACGACTTTTACTTGATCGATTTGGCAGCCATTATTTATCAAACGAATCTATTCGCTCCCTGCAAAAACATGGTGTATCTTTTTCATTTTGTCATAAGGTAAAGTTTCCTCTTCCTTTCTTTTCTGCCAATCAAAGAAATCATAGAAAAATTACAGTGATTGATGGGAAAACCGGTTATATCGGGGGATTTAATATCGGCGAAGAATATCTAGGGCATAATGAAAATTTAGGATTATGGCGAGACTATCATTTACGTCTTACAGGAGAAGGGGTTCAAGATTTACAAAAGCAATTTTTGCATGACTGGTTTGATGATACGAAACAGAATTTATTGAATGCTTCTCCCTATTTTCCAAAACAACACAAAGGTACCATCCTACATCAATTTATTCCGACTGATGGTGCTTATTTACAGCATACTTTTTTACATTTAATTAGAGAGGCGAAAAAAGAAATCTTTATCGGTACACCATATTTCATTCCAGGGAAAAAAATTATGGATGCCTTATTAAAAGCAAGAGAAAGAGGGGTTCAAATCACAATTCTCGTTCCAGAAAAAGCTGATCACCCTCTCGTTCGAGAAGCAAAATTCCCGTACTGCCGAAAATTAATACAGGCTGGTTGCAATATTTACGCATTTCAACAAGGTTTTTTTCACGCCAAAATTATTATAGTGGATGATGATATTTGTGATATCGGAACAGCAAACTTTGATATGAGAAGTTTATATATTAACCATGAAATAAACTGCCTGTTATATAATAAACATTTCATTCAAACAGTAAAAAATAAATTCCATGAAGATCTAGAGAATGCATCCGTACTTTCCTATAGCGATGTAAACCCACCTTCTCTTATCGATAGAGGAAAGGAATGGATTGGAACAATGTTTGCTTTCTTTTTATAGGAAAGACAATGAATAAAAGAGGTGTATCTCATATGATTATGCGATTTGGATATGTCTCACATGCAATGGCACTCTGGGACTGTTCTCCTGCCAAAACAATGACGTTTACAAGCTTTAAAAAACTCAGTAAACAAGAGCGAGAAGACAAACTGTACCATGTTATAAGGCAAAATTTAGAGCACACAATACGTATCCTTCATTACAATATAGCGCATGAAATCCCGCTATATCGCCTATCGTCTTCCATCGTTCCACTTGCAACACATCCCGAAGTTGAATTTGACTATATTGGGGTATTCACACCACTTTGGCGTAAAATAGGCGCTTTAATTAAAGAACACAATTTACGAATAAGTTTTCATCCAAATCAATTTACGTTATTTACAAGCGACAAGCCACATATTACTACTAACGCTATTACGGATATGACTTATCATTATAAAATATTGGATGCTATAGGCATTGCAGATTCTTCTTACATTAATATTCATGTAGGTGGAGCCTATGGAAATAAAGAAAAGGCAATTGAGCGCTTCCATGAAAACATAAAAAAACTTCCTGCACATATAAAAAAACAAATGACTCTTGAAAATGATGATAAAACATATACAACTTCTGAAACTTTATCAATTTGCCAAAAAGAAAATATCCCATTTGTATTTGATTATCATCATCATATGGCCAATTTTTGCGAGGAACCACTAGAAGAGTTGCTTCCTGCAATTTTTGAAACTTGGTCACATACAAATATCTCTCCTAAAGTTCACATTTCCTCCCCGAGATCGGAAAAAGAATTTAGGGCTCATGCTGAATATATCGATTTGGAGTTTATTAAGCCCTTCTTACACGTTGCAAAAAAAAACAATCATAATTTCGATATTATGATTGAGAGTAAACAAAAAGACTTAGCACTATTCCAATTAATAGATGAACTTTCTGCTATAAGAGGCATTAAAAGAATAAGTGGTGCAATGTTACAGTGGTAAATTGTAACTTTGCACCATTTTTTCAAAAAAGTAATTTTTATAGTAAAAAACATCCTATTTTATATGCTATTATTTAAATTAGCATTCCCCCGAGATTCAACTTTATTGAAACGGAGTCATAATATGATTAATCAAAAAAAGTATGTACAATTTGTCATAATATACATATCTATATTTGTTCTTTGGATACTCTTTATTCCAAACGAGTCGCATATAAAGGAAATTGGGATTCTTTTCTTATTCTGTTTCGCTGCACTTTTTTCTTGCCACTGTTTATATAAAGCTATTAAGAAAATGAAACGCAGTGATAAACTATTTTGGATTTTATTACTATGTACTTGCCTATGTGGATTAGTTATGGAAATAACCCTATTTCTTAGTTCACTTTCCATACATGATCAATCTATATTTTCATATAAAGCATTACCTTTTTTTATCATACAATATATTTTGCTCTTTGTTGGATTTGCTATAAAGTTTATAAAAAATTACTCTATTAAGGGACTTTCTCAATTCTCATTCGATAGCATCTTTATTATTATTATGAACATTTATTTCACCTTAACTTTTATCTTAGATCTTTCAAACTTCCGCATGTTAACAAAGGATACTTGGATTTTAATTGGGTATTTCATTGCACAATCATTAGTAATTTACGCCGTTATTAGCCTATATAGAAGAGAACAATATTCTTCTAGTAGAATCGCATTAATTATCGGTTTCACTATTATACTCGTATACGGTTATATTCATCTGTTTCAATTGAATTTTGGGATGAAAACTTCCGTTGAAATTAATTATTTAATACACACTGCTTCTATTTTATTAATTGGACTTTCTTCCATACTATATATTTTGGATAAACCAATGCAACATGAAACGAAAGCAAAATATTATCGATTCGATTATATACGTTTTATACTACCTTATTTTAGTATAATTATTACTTTTTCCTTTATTATCATTCAACCTTGGGATGATAAATTCATGTTAATCGGCCTCGTGTTATCACTTATTTTGTTATTCTTGCGGCAACTTTACATGTGGAAAGATAATCAAGCACTAATCCATACATACGAACAGTTGACTACACAACTAGAGGATGAAGTTGAAGAAGGTGCATTTGCATTATCAAAAAGTGAACAACGCTATAAATCTTTATTCGAAGATCATCCCGATGCCGTTTTCTCTTTAAATATGAATGGTATTTTTCAACAATCTAATAAGGCATGCGAAAGCTTATTTACTGCCTATTATTGCGAAGTGGAAAGCTATTCTCTGGTACACTTCATTGATTCAAAAGACCACGAACTACTAAAGAAGGCTTTACAAATTACGAAGGAAGGTAGGCCACAAACGTTAGAAGTTCGTACAAAAGAACAAGAAGGCTATTATTATTATCTCCATATTACACTTATCCCTACCTTTATAAACAAAGAAGTGGTCGGAATGTTTGGGATAGCGCGTGATATTACCACTTTATATGAAAAACAAAAACAAGTAGAGCATTTAGCCTTTCATGATGCACTTACTGGATTACCAAATCGCCGAAAATTCGAAAAAGATTTAAAAGCCATTTTGAATACAGCACAAACTAACGCAAATGATGTCGCCGTCATATTCCTTGATTTAGATCGATTTAAAAAAATTAACGATAGACTTGGTCATGACGTCGGAGATTTATTATTAATTGAAGTAGCAAAAAGATTACGCGGTTGCCTGCGTTCAAAAGATGTCGTCGCTCGCCAAGGTGGAGATGAGTTTACAATTCTATTACCAGAAATGTACTCAGAAAAAAGTGCAATTTTTATAGCTGAACAGATTTTAACTATTTTAAATAAACCATTCTTCATTCAAGGCGAAGAACTCTCTATTACACCAAGTATCGGAATTGCGATGTACCCTGATTATGGAACTGATGTAAATGAGTTAATGAAAAATGCTGATATGGCTATGTATCGTGCGAAAGCAAATGGAAAAAACAGATTTGTTTTCTTCTCAAAAGAAATGAGTATCGCTCAAAATGAAATTCAATTCTTAGAAGGTGAACTTTCAAAAGCATTACAACAAAATGAATTTTTCCTTGAATACCAGCCACAAGTAAGCACAAAAACAAAACAAATTATCGGTTTTGAAGCATTAATACGTTGGAAGCATCCAAAACTCGGTATCGTATCTCCTGCCCAATTTATCCCTCTAGCAGAGGAAACTGGTTTTATTATTGAACTTGGTAATTGGATTTTACGTACTGCCTGTTTAGAGGCAAAAAGATGGCATAATCAAGGTTTTTCTCACTTAAAGGTTGGTGTGAATTTATCTGTTGTTCAATTTAACCATGCAGATTTAATCCCAACTATTTCAAAGGTGTTGGAAGAAACAGAACTGAAACCAGAAGCACTAGATATTGAAATTACGGAAAGCATCGCAATTAATCAAAATCAATCTGTAGTTGCAAAACTAGAACAACTTCAAAATCTCGGTATTCAAATTTCAATCGATGACTTTGGAACTGGTTATAGTTCTTTAGCTTATTTAACAAAATATCCAATCAACACATTAAAAATTGCTCGAGAGTTTATTTGTGGAATTACAACTAGCCCTTTAGAAGAAGCAATTGTCTCTTCCATTATTACACTATCAAAAGAACTAAATTTAGAAGTGATTGCAGAAGGTGTAGAAACAGAAGAAGAATGGGACTTTTTACATAGACAAAATTGTGATCACATTCAAGGGTTCTTTATTAGCAAACCTGTTTCTAGTAAAGACGTTTGGATGTTACTCCATAAAAAAACAACCGTCTAAATAAGGCGGTTGTTTTTTAAAACTCAAAAGGTAAATCTGCAGCTACTTGTACCTCTTGATCATTATGAGAAATTATTTGACTTTTCTCTAATGCTGTATCACCTAATGAAATACCCCATGCCATTGCTAACGTTAATAAACTACCAATAAGTAATTTCTTCATATTCCATCACCCACATTTTTTACTTTTAATATATCATGAAAATTTATTCACATTGTATGCAATTATGCATATCCACTTTTTAGGTTGTTTATCTGCTGATTTTATTTACAAGCGCTTCTTTATATGCATGCATTTCTAATATATCAAAAAAGAAACTTGCCTTCTTATATGCATCTTCAATCTCTGCCTCTTCATACTCCAACTTCCTTAGGCATTCACCTCTTTGATAATATAGCTGTCCAATTAATGCCATACTATTAATTCGGCATGATATTTCAATCGCTTTATTTACTTGATAAAGTGATTCTTCATATCGACTATCTAAGTATAATGCTTTTGCATGATTATACCTTACCTTCACGTCAAATTCTTCATTATCATGCAATGCCTCTAATTGTTTTAATATTTGTTCAAATAAATCAATACCCTTCTTCAAATAGCCATTTTCAGCATAAATGTTTGCAATTGCGTTTTCAATATAAAGATTCTGATATACATCTATTCCTGTCAATTGTTGATTGAGCAATTTCTTTAATTCTAAAATACAATATTCGTAATCGACTTTTTTCAATACGTAAGCAGCTACATAATATTGCCATTGAAGAAATTGCTGGAATTCAGGATGATATTCCTCCTTTTTCAGCTCATTCCATACTTTATTATAAATTTCTTTATATCTTTTTTGCTTACAAAGCATAATGACTTGATCTTTAAACTGTTTTTTTCTTTCAATATCCGAATAAATGAGTACCTCATAAAAATGAATAATGGGAATTTGTAATTTTGCTGCAATACCTTGCAATATATCCATACTTGGGTATACTGCGCCCGATTCAATTCTGCTTACTTCCGATTGATGACATATGTTCTCGGATAACTGTTTTTGTGTTAATCCTCTCAACACTCTAATTTTCTTAATTTCACTTCCTAATTTCTCTGCTTGCATACTTACTCACCATCCCATTATAACAATCTAATTTTTTAAGTTGTCATACCACTACAATAATGTGAATTCGACAATTTTTGATATGAAATAATGCATAATATATATAAAATTCGGCAAATTTTTCATACAATTCATCTCACATATAATAATAGATTAGGAGTGTTATAGATGAATTATAGAAAACTTGCCAGTGCTTTCGTTACATTCGGTCTTCTTTATCCTTTATCAACAGAAGCTATTCATGCTCAAAAATTGGACAAAAGTGAAGTAAAAGTTGAAATCGCTCAGCCTGGTTTAACAATCGGGAAATTAACACAACCTCAAAATGATACGAAAGAAAATATTGCTAAAAAATATTTAAAAGGTGAGGTAAATGGGGCTAAAGCTCAACAAGAACAAGTCACTACTGAAAAAAATGTAGATTTCCAACCTACAAATAAAGAAACCAAAGAAAATCAAACCGAAGTTCGCCTTGCACAAACATATAAAAACTATAAAGTATATGGCCAAGATCTCATTGTAAAAGTAGATAAAAATGGAGTGATCACAACTGTTAGTGGTAAAGTTGTTCAAAATTTAAATCAACAACCTAATCTTACTATAACAAATTTTTTGTCGAAAAATGAAGTGAAATCTAAATTACGCGATATAGTTCAAATTCCAAGTGATGCAGCTGAGACGGAATTCTCTAGCGAAACCGTTGTTTATAAGAAAAAAGATGGCTATTATACATTCGCAACTGTTATTACATTTACTTATGAAAACAATGAAAAAATTATAAACGGCAATGCTATCGTTGATCTAAAAACTGGCGAAGTACTTTTCCAAGAAAAATTCATTAAAAACAAAGAGAATAAGACTATAAATCAAGTAACATCACCTAGATTATCCTCTGCAAGTGAGCAAGGAACTGGGAAAAATGCACTTCAAGAAAACATCTCTTTCAATATTGCCAAAGGAACTGATGGGAAATTTTATTTAGCCGATTTATCACGCGGAAATGGTATTTATATTTATAATGCAAACTACGCCGATTCCCTCGGGGGATATAGTCAAGCTGGTTATCCAGGGACACTAATTTCAAGTAGCACCCCTAATTTTGTAGATAAAGAAGCCGCGGGCGCTATGAAGAACATGAGTGATATTTATGATTACTTTAAGAAAGAACATAATCTAAAAAGTTACGACAATAAAGATTCAAAAGTTGTTGCTAGTGTACACGGTTTTGATTCTACTGAAGTTAGTGATGGTGTAAAAGAAGACTATGTAAATGCATTTTGGCATCCTGCTTGGAACCAAATGGTATTTGGTGATGGTTTAGACGGAAAACTAACATCAGCTCTTGATGTAACAGCTCATGAATTTGGACATGCTGTATTCAGTGGCACGACGAAAAATAAAGTCGTGAGATATCCAAGCGCTGAAACATCCGCACTAAACGAAGGGTTAGCGGATTTCTGGGGTACACAAATCGAATATTACGTAAAGAAAGATAAAGGAAACTGGATTATGGGCGATACATTAGGTGGTCTAACAATTCGTGACATCCCAAGGGAAATTGGTGACGGCGGTCATAAACTATATACAAATTTACAAGATTTCTATAACGATGGTAATAATCAAGAATCACACGTGAATTCTGGTATTATCAGTCACGTATTATATCAATTAGCTGAAGGTAAAACATATAACGGTGTTGCTGTTCAAAAACAGGGCAATGAAAAAGTAAGCAAAGTTGTTATGCGTGCATTGCAAAATTACGCAACTTCCGCTGAAGACTTTGAATCACTTCAATCTCACATCGTACAAGCTGCAAAAGATTTATATGGCACTGACGTATCAAATGAATTTGCAAAGGCATTTGAAGCGCATGGTTACAAGTCGTTACAAAAAGTAAATCAAGTAATAGAAGTACAATAATTATAAAAAGAAGGTTACCTCTCATAGGTAACCTTCTTTTTATATCCAACCCTTTTCTTCCGCAATTGTAATTGCCTCAATTCTATTTTTCGCATCGAGCTTCGTTAATACTTCAGAAATATAATTACGTACTGTACCCGGTGAAAGATAAAGTGCCTTCGCAATTTCGTTTGCGGTCTTTCCTTCTTTCGCAAGCAACAATACTTCCTTTTCTCGATCTGATAACGGATTTTGCTCCTGCCATAAGCCAAACATTAAATCTTGGGAGACCTCTCGTTTCCCCTTCATTACATTACGAATTGCTGCCGCTAAATCTTCACTTGGGCTATCCTTTAATAAATAGCCGTGCACACCAGCTTTCATTGCTCTTTCAAAATATCCCGGCCGTGCAAATGTGGTTAAAATCATTACTTTGCATGATGATTTTTCTTTCTTTAACGTTTCAGCAACATCTAATCCACTTTGAATCGGCATTTCAATATCCATAATACTTATATCTGGTTTTAACGACTCAATTAATTTTAGGGCCTCTTCCCCATTTGCCGCTTGTCCAATTACTTCAATATCATCTTCTAGATCAAGTAGAGCCCCTAATGCACCACGAAGCATCCGTTGATCTTCTGCAATAATAATTCGAATCATGCCCTCACCTCATCTTTTCCTGTTCTAATAACAACTGGAACTTTTACTGTTAATAGCGTCCCTGGATTGATTGCACCTAGTTCAACAAATCCATCAATAAGAGCAATTCGTTCTTTCATGCCGCGGATACCATTTCCATCATGATTTTGATCCATTAAACCGATTCCGTTATCTTCTACTTTCAAAATCAGCTCACCTTGCGATTCTAATATAGAAACCGTGCACCGCGTTGCCTTGCTATGTTTTACAACATTTGTAACGGCCTCACGTAAACACATCCCGACAATATTTTGTTCAATTGGTGATAACGAGCTTGAGCTGGCTTCTTGCCTCACTTCTAATTCAATATTAGCTGCTTGTAAGATCGCTTTTATTTGCTCCAACTCTTCTTCTACCGTAATCATGCGCATATCAGAAATTAATTCTCTCAGCTGTTTTAAGGCTGTACGAGACGTCTGTGTAATTTCCTTCGCTTCCGCACTTGCACGCTCTGGATTTTTCACAATTAACTTCTCAACGAGCTGGCTTTTCAAAGTAATAAGAGATAACGTATGCCCTAATGTGTCATGAAGATCTCTTGCAATCCGCTGCCGTTCTTCACGTTTTACTAAGTCTTTAATTTGCTCGTTTGCTTCATCTAATTGATTTCTTAACATCTTTTTCTGATTAAAATTGCGCATACCAAATGGCGTAAGAAGCATTAAAATAAACATCGGAACGATATTTACTAAACTTGTAGTTGTTAGTTGACTCATATTTACAAATAAAAATGCTCCAAGCATTATAACTAACGAACATAACAGCACTCGAAATACTTTCTTATTTGGCGCAAATCCCATCGCACTTGCTGTGAAAAAGCCAAAAAATATCATAAAAGGATTATAAAATAAAGCAAATAAAAAGATGAGTACCATTTGAATACACGCCCAAAAAACAAACGTCCTCTGAACAAAATAAAGCTGACGGTATGTGACGATAAAAATTATCAACATACCGCTTCCTATTACAAGCTTCCATCCTGATGCCTGCGCTAAGTGATAAATTGGAAATAATAGATAAACAAACCACATATACGGGAAGAATCCCATATGTTTCGGAAAAATCTCAATCCTCTTCTTCTCTATCATTTATACCGCTTCCTGTCTTTTTCTTATATATATTGATACTACAACAAATATAAGGAAATAGCCTCCTAATACCGCGATATTTTCCCATCCAATTGATTTTCCAGCTACAATATCCCACGCACCACTTCCGAAATGGTATGTCGGTGTCCATTCACCAATCGTTCTTAATATTTTTGGGAATACTTCAATCGGCATCCATAACCCACCAACTATAGCTAAACTCATATTTAAGATATTTGCTAAGCCAGCAGCTGCGTCCGCTTTCTTAATGGAACCTATTACTGTTCCTAACGCTAAAAATGGTGTTACCCCTAACAATAACCATACCCCCGCACCAATCCATTGCCCTACTGTTAACTCAACATGATTAATCAATATCCCTGCTATAAAAATAACTAAGATTGAAAAAGCATTCACCACTGTTTGGGCAATAATTTTAGCAGTTATATACGCACCCTCTGGAAGTGGTGTGATTTTCAAAAGATGTGTCCATCCTTGCCCTCTTTCCTGAGAAAGTCTCACACCGAAACTAAAGAGTGCAGTCCCTACAATACTGAAAGTTGCCATCGAAATTAAATAGTGTGCTTTCCACGCATCTCCGTTTTGTGGTACTTGAACAACATTTGTGAAAATGTAGTAAAACATAACAGGCATTAATAATGAGAAAAAGATAAATAATTTATTGCGAAATGTACGTAAAATTTCTATTTTACACTGCATCCATAACGCTCTCATGCGATTTCCCCCTTCTGATTTGCGACGAACTGTTCAAATGCTTCATCAAGGCTTCCACGTTCAACTGAAACATCTGTTACAGGTAAACTCCTTTGATAAATGGCTTTTAAAGTTGCATCCGTATCCTCTGTTGTTAAAATGAAGCGTCCTTCGTTTGACTTTACTTCTGTTACATTTGGTAATTCCTTTAGTAACTTTGTAGGAATGCTTTCCTTCGAGTAAAATGTGATTGTTTTTCGCGAAATCGTTGCTTTCATTTCGTCTGGTGTACCATCTGCGATAATCTTTCCATTCGCAAATAATAAGATACGATTCGCTAAAGCATCTGCTTCTTCTAAATAATGCGTCGTTAAAAGAATTGTTTTCCCTTCACTTGCTAACTTTCGAATCGTTTCCCAAAACGTTCTTCGAGACGTAATATCCATTCCAACTGTCGGTTCATCTAAAAATAGCAAATCTGGATTTCCTGCAAGTGCAAGTGCAAAGTTTAACCTTCTTTTTTGCCCACCTGATAATTTCTCACATCTTTGCTTTCGCTCCGATTCTAAATTTGATAGCTGTAATAACGTTGCTTTCTCTACCGGATTCGTATAATAACTACGGAACAACTCAATTGCCTCTTCGACTGTAATACTATCAATGACACTTACTTCTTGTAACATCGCACCGAGGCTATTACGAACATCTCTATGCTTTGGACTCTTTCCAAATATAGAAACAGTTCCTTCCGTTGGATCCTTTAATCCAAGCATCATTGACATCGTCGTTGTTTTACCCGCACCATTCGGTCCAAGCAATGCTACGATTTCTCCTTTATTTACATGAAATGAAACGTTATTTACTGCGTTTTTATGTTTAAATGTTTTAGAAACACCATTTACTTCAATAATCTTTTCCATCTCTCCACCCCCGCTGTTTCTTATATTTACATTGTATTACTTGGAAAACTTAGGAAACAGTATGATGCGTCATAACATCGATATGACAATTGTCATGTATTCTTTATGAGAGGAATCAATCCGCATACTGCAAGCGAGTAGCAGGACGAAAATAAACATGATACAATCGGGTAAGATATATATTCGAGGAAGGACAGTGGTTTTCATGATTATTCGTAATGAACAAGATTTAGAAGGCTTACGAAAAATCGGCCGCATCGTTGCGCTTGCACGTGAAGAAATGAAAAAAGAAGCGAAGCCAGGTATGACAACGAAAGAGCTTGATTTGATCGGTAAAAAAGTATTAGATGAGCATGGTGCTATTTCTGCACCTGAAAAAGAATATGATTTTCCAGGTGTAACTTGCATTAGTGTAAATGAAGAAGTTGCTCATGGTATTCCAGGAGATCGTGTATTAAAAGAAGGCGACTTAGTAAACGTCGACGTATCTGCTGCACTTGATGGCTATTATGCAGATACAGGCATTTCCTTTGTACTTGGAGAAGACGAAGCAAAAGAGAAGCTTTGCCAAGCAGCAGTTGATGCATTTTGGGCAGCAATGAAAAAGGTTAAAGCTGGCTCAAAACAAAATCAAATTGGTCGTGCTGTTTCAAACTTCGCACATAAAAGTGGATACAATGTTATTCAAAACTTAACTGGTCACGGCATTGGTCTTAGCTTACATGAAGCACCAAATCATATTTTAAGCTACTATGATCCAATGGATAATGCGCTTCTAAAAGACGGTCTTGTTATCGCTGTTGAACCGTTCATCTCTATGAAAGCTGATCATATTATTGAGCGCGGTGACGACGGTTGGACATTCGTTACACCTGATAAAAGCCTTGTTGCACAATGTGAACATACCGTTGTCGTAACACGTGGTGAACCAATAATCTTAACAGAAATCTAATATAAAAAACGGCTGTTTTGTAGATTTATTCCACATAGAACAGCCGTTTTTTAATTTTGGGAAAATATGTGAACTATTGTTGAACTCTTTATCATTTAAGTATATAATCTTTAGCGGAGGTTACTTAAGCTTATCTTTACTAAAAAGATATTGTAACTAAGGAGGAAAACACCTTCTTTTTTACTGCTTAAACAGTCTCAAAAATGACCGTAGTAACGGGTTAGTCGAATATTCTGTAATCCTTATATTCCTCTAACAATGTAAAAAACTATCATCTTTCAACTTCGGTCCACTAATCGCACAACTCTCTTTAGACAAAATAAACAACTATTTTCAAAGTACATATTGTCTTCATTCTGACCAAAACCAACCCTATCTAGATTTTTATTTCCACAGAACTTTAAGGCAAAATAAGCCTTCACAAAGGGATACACTACCTTGGTTAGTATGTATCGTAAAACTTACCTTTATAACCATTCTTTTTTACTAGGTATACATGAAAACTATCTCACATATAAAGGTCTGATATCATTCTTTATATCAGTATTTTTTTCGACATTTTTTGTCGAATTGTGTATATTTCCACAGAACTGTGTAAATATACATTTTGTTTTACGTTAAACAATACTACTTTGAACATAATCCTGTTTGTCTAAGAACGCGTATCGAAACGGAGGGATAGCAAAAAATAAATAGCTTATAACAAATACTTTTAATATTCCATTTGTTCATATGGAATAAGTCCCCAATGGACAAATGAATGTTCAGAGGAGGAAACATGAAAAAACTTTTCAATGTATGTTTAATTGTATTCGTACTATTTTCGCAACTTGCTAGTTTTCCATACAATCAAGTAAAAGCGGAAACCTTAACAGGAGATTCCTTATTTGACACTGTTGAAATGAAAGATGCAACGAATCATATTATTGACGAAGCATTAAATCCTAACAACTTAGTAAAGATAGGATCAACCATTCAAGTAGAATACGCTTGGTCAATAAAGGATCAACAAGTTGCACACGCAAATGATACAGCAGTAGTTCAAATACCACTTGCATTAAAAGTATCTAAAGATTTGCAAGGGAATTTAGTAACAGATCAAAAAAATATTGGTCAATATTTTATAACAGCTAAAGATAATAAATTAAAATTAATATTTAATGATCAAGTAGAAAATTTGAAAGACGCTAAAGGAAAAATTAAAGTTGATACCGTGTTTAACTCAACTTTAAAAACTGGGGAAAAATCAGTTCAAATCGCTTTTCCTTTAGGAACAATGGTTCAGCCTATATCAGTTCCTGTTCAGGTAGAAGACTCTAAAGAAGCTGGCACCAAACAGGATACTAATAAACC
>NZ_JAKUDW010000095.1:0-19891 GCF_022662595.1 Bacillus cereus group sp. BfR-BA-01524
TCCTTACAGCGCAAGTTACTGTCAACGTATTTTATTCATTCAAGATGGTGAGTTATATAAAGAAATTCATCGCGGTAGTACCCGTGAAGAATTCTATAAAGAAATTTTAGACGTGCTTGCAGACTTAGGCACACAAAAAGCGTAAGAAAGAAGGCTCATGTATGTTATTTAAACTTTCCATGTCAGGACTAAAAAGTAAGTTACAAGACTATATTGTCTTACTTGTTGGTCTTATCGTATCTATTTCTACTTTTTATATGTTTCAAACGTTATCACTAAATAAAGCGTTCCTTGAATCCAATCCACATGCTAAAACGGTTGCAATTGCATTCCAAATCGGTTCCTTTTTATTAGCGATTGTAACGTTTTTCTATATTTTATATGCAAATTCTTTCTTATTATCTCTTCGCCAAAAAGAATTTGGTATGTACATGATGTTAGGGGCAAAAAAGCATAAAGTTACCTTACTTATGTTTATCGAAACAATCGTAATAGGTGCCGCATCTCTTGCAATCGGAATCGCAGTTGGTGTAGGGCTTGCAGAAGGTATTGGTCAGTTATTAATGAAGCAGTTGGAATTCTCTGGTGAAGATTATAAAGCATTTTATATTCCATCTATGACTGTTACTTGCCTCTTTTTCTTTGCACTATTTATAGTATCAGCAATCATGAATAGTATGAAATTATCTCGTATTTCTGTATTACAACTTGTACATGCAGATGCAAAAACAGAGCGTATCGCTGTAAAAGGAAAAATGAAAGGTATAGTTGCATTTCTTGGTCTGATTTTGCTAGGTATTGGGTATGCATCACTGATCCATATAGCACATTTACAGGAAAAAGAGTTAGTAACCGTACCTAAATTCATGGGTATTGGATTAATCACAGCAACAGTCGGTACTTACATGTTATTTGGATCACTTCTCCCAGTTATGCTTAACAAGATAAAGAGTAATAAAAAACGTCGTGAAAAAGGGCTGAATGCTTTTACTTTTGCACAATTGAATTTCCGAATTAATAGCCTAACACGAGTGCTTGCAACGGTAGCAATCCTAGTGGCTCTTGGCGCTGGTGGAATTGCGAGTGGTATGGCATTTAAAAATAACGTTCTAAAGACGACTGATAAAGAAAAAGTTTACGATTCAGTCGTTCATAATCCAACAGCGGAAGAAAAGAAAATTTTGAGTGGAATCTTATTTCAAGAGAAGTTTGAATATCGCTACAAAGTAGATGATCAGTATGTGTATTATATAAAAGAAGATGTAGAGAAAAATCGTCCTTTAGCACAAGATAGTGAAGATAGGAAGATGATGAAAGTTTCAGAGGAATTTCCTAAGGATGCATTTAAATTGCCAAAACAACTGTATAAACTGTATAACGACGATACGAAAACAAAACAATGGAAAGAAGCTTTCTTCACAATCCAGCCAAGTTATATGTATCCTGATCATGAAATAAAAATTATAGACCAAAGCATATACGATAGTATGAAGGATAAAGAAAATACTGTGTTTATTGGGAAAACAGATGATTTTGGAGCACATTTAAAAGAATGGAAAAAACTTGATGAATTACAGGTAGAGAAATATAAAAATGTGAAAGCGGAAGAATTAGGTAGTACGTATCAAATGTATAATCTGAGTCATGGTATGGCCAGTGGATTCATGTTTATGGGCTTCTTCGTTGGAATTGCGTTCTTAGCAATGATGGCAAGTTGCCTAATGTTTAAAATTCTATCTGGCGCATCGAAAGACAGCACACGTTATCAAATGCTTCGTAAAATTGGTGTCCGCCGGGAGTTATTAACACAATCGATTTATAAAGAGTTATTCTTCATATTCTTAGTACCGGCAATTGTGGGTATTGCTCATATATTAGTTGGTATGAACATGTTCGGTCCGCTTTTGATTGATCCGTATTTCCGAATTTGGTTGCCACTTGTCATTTTCGTAGTGATTTACTTAATTTACTACTTGATTACAGTTCAATTGTATAAAAGAATTGTACTTCCGAAAGCAAATTAATGTAATGATATTATTTATTTTTTTGCAATGATGAATGAGGAAGAATGCTTACCATGTTTTAAATTAAAATTATATTGGCTAACGTAAAGAATACCAATCATTTACACAAGTAAATGATTGGTATTTCTCTTTAATATTGCTAAGTATTAACTACGAGCAGAATACCTTATTTCATTCTTTTTTTCCTTATAATTCGATCTTGTAATCGCTGTTGTTCTTTTATCAGTCATTCCTACATAAGCGTTGGATATGTTGCAGGTTTGTCCAGACTGAAAAGAGCTTATTAAACCATCCATTATTCGCATTCTTCTTCATATATTTGTACCACAATTATTTTTTTGTTGTTAAAACTAGTTTTTAAGAAGCATATGCTTTAGCAACTGCAGAAATTCTGTATCACTTTTATCATCTTTTATATAATCCTGTTCGTAGTTAAAAATCATTCGTACTAACATAAAAGCTGTAAGCGGTAATGGGACCTTATGCAAAGCTCCTTGCTGATAACCTTTTTCGAGTAAATTACTTATCATGTTAATTGCTTCTTCTTCAGATTGTTTAAAACAAGTTGTAATTTCAGGTGAATGGTACTCTTTATATTCTTGAAAGAGTGTAGAAACAAATGGATCTTGATGATATTCTAGGCTGATATAAAGAAGAATTTTTTGTATTCGAAGTAAAACATCTTTTTCTTCTTTATATAAATTAAATAATTGTGAGCGCTTAAGCTGAATATGACGCATATAGCAGTCGCATAATATTTCAGTTTTATCTGTATAGTAATAATAAATAGTACCTTTACCAACTTTAGCTGTCTTTGCAATTTCATCAACTGTTGTGTTACGGACACCACGCGTAGAGAACAGTATTGTGGCAGATTGAATGATTTTCATCTTTTTATTTTCTTTTTCTAATTTGATCATTGTCTACACCCTATCCTTGAAATATTTAGCGAAGTTTTCTGTCTTTACATTCTGTATCAGTTCATTTGTGATTTTGTAACACTTAATAGAAAGTCTTTTATTTGCTTCTTATAGAATAACATACACCATTCTTATTTCTAGTATATAACTATAATAGAATGCAACTTTATAACCTAGGGATAAAGTTGAAAGTTTGAGGTAATAATTTTTATAATCGGACGATGAGAATTCAAGTGAAAGGGGTCAGTGATTTCTTTCTTGAGTGAATTATTTGATTTTTTATTTAATTCATTTTAATATATAGACATGACTAAAAGATGTTTTTAGTCGGATTTTTTTACGGAAAACCGACTGATATTGGATTTTAGTCGGTTTCTATACTATTTGAGAGAAGGTAGACACTATGTGTGGAATTGCAGGGTGGATAGACTGGTCTAAAGACCTGTCTCATGAACAAGAAACGTTAAAAAAAATGACAGATGCTATCATTCACCGAGGACCTGACGCAGAGGGGCATTGGTTTTCAAAACGAGCGGCATTAGGTCATCGACGTCTCATCGTCATTGATCCTGAAGGTGGCCTTCAACCTATGCTCTATAAAGATGGAAATGATACAATTGGCCTTACGTTCAATGGAGAGATTTATAATTATCAGGAATTACGTAAAGAACTTGAGGAGAAAGGTCATGAATTTCAGACCAAGTCGGATACAGAGGTATTACTACATGCTTACTTAGAATGGCAAGAAGATTGTGTTCAACACTTAAATGGGATTTTCGCTTTTGGTATTTGGGATGAAAGATTTGGGAAATTGATGCTTGGTCGTGACCATCTAGGCGTGAAGCCTTTATTTTTCGCTCAAAGGGGAAGCGCAATTCTCTTTGGTTCAGAGTTAAAAGTTTTACTTTCGCATCCACTTGTAGATGCTGAGGTAGATAAAGAAGGACTTTCTGAAATATTCTGCCTTGGACCAACACGTACTCCTGGTCATGCTATTTTCAAGGATATACATGAAGTGCGTGCTGGCCATTATATGACGTTTACCTCTAATGGCTCGACTACGACACAGTATTGGAAACTTGAAAGTAAAAAACATGTAGATGATATTGATACAACAGTCGAGACAATCCGCTCCATTTTACAAGATACGGTTAAACGTCAGTTAATTGCTGATAAACCAGTGGTATCTATGCTTTCCGGAGGTTTAGATTCCAGTGGTTTAACAGGTTTAGCAGGAAACGAATTTGGGAATAAAGGGGAACGTCTTCATACATATTCTCTGAATTTCATCAATGATGAAAAAGACTTTGAGCAAGACTTCCTTCGTTTTGATCGTGATGAACCTTGGGTGAAACGTGTGGCTGAATATGTAGGAACAAAGCATCATTCTATAGAGTTAGGATCAGATAGTTTAATAGAGTATTTATTAACTCCAATGCGAGCGCGTGATCTACCTGGAGTTGGAGAACTAGAAACGTCTCTTTATTTGTTATTTAAGGAAATGAAAAAAGATGCAACAGTTGCACTTTCAGGCGAATCCGCAGATGAAGTATTCTCAGGATATCCATGGTTTCATCAAGAGAAGTTTCTAGATGCAGAGATATTCCCTTGGAGTGTTAATTTATGGTATAGTACAGAAATTTTATCAGAGGATTTTAAAGCGAAGATTAGCCCTGAAAAATATCAAAAACAAAAATTTGAAGATGCGGTTGCTGAGGTTCCCTTTTTAGAAGGTGAAAGTGATCTGCAAATGAAGCAACGTCAAATGTCTTACATGTTTATTACTCGTTTCTTGCCATTTATGTTAGAACGAAAAGATCGCACAAGTATGATGAATGGCTTTGAAGTACGAGTTCCATTTTGCGATTACCGGCTTGTAGAATACTTATGGAATGTCCCATTCGAAATGAAAAGCATAGACAATATTGAAAAAGGTATTTTACGTCGAGCTTTTGAAAATGTACTTCCAGAAGATGTACGTTATCGCAAAAAAAGTGCATATCCAAGCACAAAGGATGCCTCTTATCTACAAGGTATTAGTGATTGGATGTTACATGTGTTGAACAATCCTGAATCACCTATATTGCCATTAATTAATGTAGAAAGAGTTCGTGCTATTGCAGAAGGAAAAGACGAAGTAATTTCAGGTAATGATGCCCGAGGTATAATAGATTATTTACTTCAAGTTAATGGTTGGCTTCAGGAATATAATATTAAATTAGTATGGTAGATGTAATTTTCAAATAAAGAAGATAGCTGAAACATTAATGACCTAAGTGAACCGCATTCCCAATGGATTAGATAGTTATCTAATAATTGGAGATGCGGTTTTATAAAAATAATAATATGTTTATAAATGTAAAGCCTACGGGAACTTTGCCTGTGGGCTTTTTAAGTAGTTTTTACGAAATTATGAGTGTTTTTTATTTTGTATTTCAATAAGTTTATCTGGTATCATTTTTGTATAATATTCTTTTTCTGTTAGTTCAAATATAAATAATGCTTTTTTCCAGTTATAAACAACATCTTCTACATTGTGTTGTTTAATCTTTAATAAAAACCGACCTTTTAAATAGAATAGTTCACCTAATAGGTATAAAGTATTTAGATTAATTGCTAATTTGATGCCCTTATCAATGTATTTTATTGCCTCTTCATGTTGATATGTGAAGGCCAAAGATTTTGCTAAATTTAAAATGATTTTTAATTTAATTTCTTTATCCCTAGGAAAATCTAACTTATTAAAATTAGTTAAACATCTTCTTAATATAGTAATACTTTTTTCATATTCTTTATTTTCTCCATGAAATATAGCCATTGTCTGCATAATATCTATTTCTCTTTCTGATAAAAAATCAGAATTGGTTAAAGTTAGTTTTAATGCATGATTTAAAAGATCTAAAGCCGTTTTTATTGATCGCTCCACCATAAATATAGCAATTGCTTCATGCCATATTAGAAATTGTTTCTCTTCATTTGTTTGAAAGTTATTTAAGTTTTTCTCCTTTTTTACTATTTCATAAAGCTCTTTATATTGTTTTTGTTTTAAGCAATCTTTTATTACGTATTTTACATTTTCTACATATTTAATTTTTTTGTTTTGAGTTAGTGCAAATATATTATTTGGATCAATACCAAGTCTTTCAGATAATTGATATAACAATATGCTAGATGGATAAATCACACCTTTTTCGATCTTGCTAATTTGACTTTGTGAACATATTCCATGACACAATTCGGATTGTGATATGTTTTTTTTTATTCTAAGTTCTTTAATGGTAATACCCAAATCGTTAAATTCCATTTTTTCACCTACTATTTAGCACTGTATTAGTATAAGAGTTTTCTCTAACTTTTAATGTAATGTAAAATTAATATATTTACAATTATTATTTGTTTTAAAGGAATTACCGTTTCCATAGGATGGGTGAGGCTTTTATTATGTACAAAAAAAGACAACCTAAGGTGCCTTCCTCCGACTTGAACCACGTTCATTTAGTATAAACTTATCCGTATTATCCCTTTGTTATACGTGTAAATCTATGTTTAAAACGTATAATACAATTAAAAGAACTTTTTAAAATTTGAGGAGTTTATCGTGAATGGTAAAGCTCTTCATAAATATATGGGTGAGAAAACTGATGACGATTTCCCTTTTAAAATACATCATAAAATATATTTTACGATGTATTTTGTTGTATGTTGGAGAGTGGAGAGTATAGGAATATTAAATAATTGTTCAGCTTTTGAGATGCTTTGAGGGAATTTAGCACCTTACGCTAGCTTTGCTGCTTTCCTGGCCCCTTTAGCCTCCAGAAGGCCTAATCCAGTTATGTATTGGAGAAACGGTGAAGGAATAGAATCTTTAGTTGATAGTAAATTTTTATCTTAATGTGGAAGAAAAACAGTTTTGACAGGTACTCAATTATATACCTTATTCATTGGCAAGAGAGAGAAAAGATGTAAAGAATCATGAATGAAAAGGGGAGAAGATACTATATTACGACAAATGAACCCTTTGTATATGTGAAGTAGAAAAAGTAAAAAATCACCTGTAAAGGGCGGTTGAAAATTGGTCTTACTATTTATTTTTTAAAGCTCTTTTTAAGAGTTCAACTATTTGTACTAGCTATTCTATAGGAGTGAGGTTCAAAGCAGGAAAATAAATTTCGGTATTATGTGTAATGAATTCTTATTTTTCATGAACAGATAAACCACTTTGTAGGATAGCTGTAATATTGAACTACTCACCACTTAACGTCCTAACGGACTATTTGAAGTGGGAGATTCCTGCGAACACCGATGTATCCACCAGTTATCTTAGCAGGCTCTACCCGCAGTCCCTACGGTGAAAACATAAGTATCTTGTACGCTGACTCACCACACTACCTACTTTAGCTTGGTTTTCGCAATTTTGAGAAGCGTGGGGCGATAGAACGTTGAAGATTTTACGGTTGCAACGTTTTTCTGCAACCAACCTCATATCTTCAGTTTTCGAAGAGCAATCTGTACAAGTAAATGATAGCAAACATGTTGGCTTATGCCAACCGGCATTCATCTCCCAACTAAAATTGGTGTTTCACACCTTCACATTTTTGAGGAAGGAGTCTTCTGTCGGAAAACGATAAAACTACTATTTTATGGGGGGCATTTCCGAATGATCTATTACCATCAATTTAGTATTTTTTAAGTTTCCCAAAAACTGAAGTGATTACTAAAGTCTTTATAAGGAAATAAAAAGCTTTTTAATTCTTGACTAATATCTTCTAGATTCCCATATATATTATCTGCGGCTAAATTAATTTCCTCATTAAAATTATATAGCTGTTCATCTACATAACTGAATCCCTCACAGCAATTATTATGTATCAAATTAGATATAAATGGTTTTATTTTCAATACATTTTCTTCATTTAGGATAAATTTATCCCATAACAGCCCCAGTATTATTTTTACGGGTAATTTTTTATCATACGTTCCTTTTACGTTTTTTAATTTAGGTACGATGTCAACCAACTTATCATTACTAGATAGAGAAACTTCTATAATTTCAATAGAAGGGCTATCTAATGCTTCAATTGTCTGATCAGCCCAATCAATTATTTCAGTTTTTGAAAATAAACCAATTTGTAACCCTATACTCAGAACCTCAGCTATTATTTTTATATTATCCATATATGTAACTCCTTAGATTTTCTGATAATTATACATCGCAGTAACCTAAATTTCAAAAGGTTGTTGCTAATATGCAGTAACTAAAGGGATTTTTAAACCTATGATATCTCCACATTGTTATCAAGCTAAAAAATAAAATCTCTCCTAAAACGAAAAAAAGATGAACAAAATAATAAAAAGGCTCATTTCTATTTCTTTTTTAGTTTCTATTCCTTAGTAAAAGAACTTAGTAGATGAAAAGATTAGATTGCACAATTAATTGGGAGATAAGTACAAGTAACTTTGAACAATATTAAGTTCACTATTTTTATGGTGCTCCTTTTTCTATAACGGTAAGTTCAATTTATGTTTCTATTAAATAAAAAATACATCCCTATAGGGATGTATTTTTTATTAATAATAATGTTATAAATTATTCTACATGAACAGATATACTTTTAGATAATACTTGCATTGAGAAAGGAACTCTAGCTTCAAAAGCTATAGTGTTTGTTGAATTTGATGTGTTTGAGAAGATGTAAGAATCCTTGATACGTAATCTAAATGTTTTTTCAGATCCGAATGGACCAGTATAAGAACTGACTTCGTCTAAAGAACTTCCCGCATATCTAACACCATTAACAGTTAAAGCCTCAGAATATGAATCCGGTGTGCCTACTTCACTAACTTTTACATAAAGGTAATCGCCCTTAAGAACAGGAATAGATAAGTAAGAACTTGCACTATACATTTTGTTATTATCGCCTACAGCACTAATGCTTACACTTCGTAGTGGAGAAGAATCCGCCTTTGAAACAGATGGTAAAAATGCTAGTGTAAGTGCAAAACACATAGCTAAAATGCTCATAAATTTCTTCATATTAACAACCCCTTAGGTATTTATTTAACATCCTGTATTTTACAGGTGAAAAATGTAAATTTCAATATCTTTATATAAGGAATAATTATGTAATTATGCATATTTAATATAAATCGCACGAAAACTCGGATACATAAATAGCTAAAAAAAAAGGAGGTTTCTTTCGAGGGTAGGGGGCCTCTTTGCTCTTGGTACTGATAAAGAGACTTTATACTCACCTGATATGTATAGAGTATACAACCAAAATCGAACAACAAATAGCTTCTTTTAAATGGTAAAATAGGGAAAAGGGGGTCTTGTATAATGCCTTTGGAAAACTCTATTTATTACATTGCAGTTGCTATTATATTAATGATCATCGGTGCATTGCTTGGGGGGATTATACGTATAATTCGATATTCTAGTAATCACAAAAAGCAAGATTCAGTTGAGCAAAAGTTAGATAAAGTTATTCAACTGTTAGAAAAACAAAACAAAGATTGACCTTACTCAAAATAGAATTAGTTTGCAATAGCTCCTAATAACGAAAATCATGTAAATGAGTTGTCCATATGGACGGCTCATTTTATTTTTTCTCAGTGTAAGTTTTCTTCGAAATGCTGGCGGTACCCCATCACCATCAAGCTAATAAAAACAAATACCCCAAAACCAGAAAATTAACATCTACAGTTGAAAATCTACAATTTTTCTGTTTTAAATTCTATAAAATTTTAGCCAAATAGTGATGTGGCGATACTCCAAATTGCAAATACCTGATGAGTATAAGCATTTCTATAACTCTACTAATGTATGTTTATATCTATAATAGAAAAAGCTCTCACAATTGATGTGAGAGCCTTATAACCGAATTATACTATTTCATTCTACTTTCAATCTCATCCCTAGAATTGTACAATTCGTTAATCTGTTGGCGCTTCTTATCGTTCAAATAAGGGTTGTCCTTCTCTGTTTGATTCTGCTCTGTTTGCTCCTGGTGCAATGGTTTATATGGATGGCGCTCTTCTTCTCTTATTCCGTTGTAGATGATGACACCTAAAACAACAACTATAAGCCCTAATAAGATCATGAATTCTTTTAATGTCTGCTTACTCATCTCTGTTTGCTCCGCTCCTTGTGTTAAAGTCTCTCTAGTTGTCCTTCAGCTTCCCATTTACTTTCTACAGGCTATTTACCAATTTTATAATCGTTATTATATCACAATAAATTAATATATGGTTGGAAAGTATTGAGTATCATAGTAAAACCGCTCGAATATAAAATTATTCAAAATGCAAAGTCTGTTTTATTAAAAACAAATGCAATCACATATGCTGTAAAAAAAGATTTATGATGTTTAAATCTAATTTTTTTACTATCCATAAAGAAAAAAAGGCGTTATCCTTGCTGTATCATTATAGGAAAGGATATCGTATTTTCATATTTGTAGGCTGGTTTTAGATACAAAAAATAATAGAAATATAAAAAAATAGATATTAGCAATCTATATATTACTTAATGTAATATATAGATTGCATTTAATTTAATAATAGTATAATATATAGAATATAAGATTTATGGTATGAAGTTTATTTTTACAAATGAGGTGTATTTAATGTCTGTAAGTAAAATAAAAATTGCAAGAATAGAAAAAGGTCTGACCCAACAAGAGTTAGCCGATATTGTGAACGTTACACGACAAACCATTAGTCTTATTGAAAGTAATAAATATAACCCTTCTTTAAAACTTTGCATTCATATAGCTAAAACATTAGATAAAACCTTAGATAAATTATTTTGGGAGGAACTTTAAAATGGAAAAACTAAAAAAATGGTTTTCACTCAGTACACACTCAGATGAAAGAATTCAACAAATCGAAATGAAGATTTGGGCTCAATCTGGAATTGTTGTCCTGCTTATAGCTTTTGCTGATTTTATAATAAGAGGAGCATATCTACACCGTCCATTTCTAGAATGGGCTGCTTCATTAGCCATTATAATTTTTTATATGATATTCTTTTTTATTAAATCTATTCTGACTGGTGTTTATGAAACAGATATTAATAATAAAGAACAATTAAATGAAAAGTTAAAAGAAAAAATGAGTAATACCTTTATTTTATGTTTTGTCGCAATAGGTGCTACCACATACAAATATAACTTACCTGAAGATTTCGTTGGATGGTTATCAGTAATAGCAAGATTTATTATACTTTTCGCTGTCCTATTTGGTATTCAATATCTTATTACAGTATTAGCATGGAAGAAATCAAATAAAATTTAATAAGTATAGACAAAAAAGCTTATCTTTTAGCACTTAATGATAAGCTTTTTATTATTTTTTCATCTTTTTTCGTTTGGGTGTACAATGAATTTCTTGGCTTGATAGCGATGGGATAGAACCACATCGCCATCAAGCGGAAGTTTTATAATACTCCAGAACAAAATTTCGTGCTAACTTGTAACAAAAAAACATGTGAAATTGCCCATAGATAACTATCTTATAGTAATTACATAAACTAGTGTGTAATATAATAATATAAAGATATTACATTTAAAGGGGGATTCAAATTGGTTAAAAACTTACCTTTACTAATAGTGATTTTACTACTTGGTATAAGTTCTTCTACGTTAAGTACGAATGGATACTTTTCTCCAGTTATAGAAGGGTCTTTAATGATTATAAGTATTATTTTAAACATTGCTGCAGTGATAGGTTTATCACTACACGTTCTTGTATACCAACCTATGAAAAGATTTGAAAGAAATTTAAAAGAAACATGTAAATAAAATAATTATATTTGAGGTAACACCCCATCGTTATCGAGCTAAAAAATGTATCCATAAAAAGAAAAAATACGCTATTCTTTCTGTAGAATCATAGGAAAGGATGGCGTATTTTATTTTAGGATGTATTTTGTTCTGTTAGCTTGATGGTGATGTGGGGGAGAGGCACATAGAGTATGAGTTAGTAAAAATTTAAAGTAAAGTAAGAAAGCAATTACTAGGAAGTGGATTTGAAGCTGGGCATGAAAGGTTAGCTTTTTGCTTATCTGGATTTTATGGGATGTATAAGTTAAGAGTAAAAGGTGTAAAGGTGATATAATAATCTTATTAATAAAATGGGGTTTTAATATGGAAAATAAAAAATCAGCGGAATTTTTATTGAATTATTCTTGGGAAGGAAAAACAAAAGGAAAAATAATTTTAGAAATGGAATGACCTGATTATGAACAAGATTATTTAGACGATGCAATGAATGAATTAGGACCAAAAGAAAAATATTATGGTATGGATCTAGATAGTTATTTTGTTTTAAGAATGGCTATGGATGAAGATGATGTTGGCCCATTAAATGATGATGATATTATATATAAAAATTAAATATAGTTAGGGGAATTATTGATGGCAGAGTATAATTTTTGAGATATTGTAAGGGTATTTTATCCGTATGTACCAAAAGTGAAAAAACTCTAAATTCAATACTTATGAAGTTTAGAAAGGCTAAAAGAGTTAGTCTTTTTTTATTTTTTAATTTTACAATTTTATATTTATATAAAATTGTAAAATTGTTATAATAAATATTATTAATATAATGGGGGTTTTGACATGGAAAATAATAAAATAGAAAACAAAAAATCAAGTGCTTTTTTATCTAACTATTCATGGAAAGGGAGGGATAGAAAACAAATTATTGAGGAAATGGAGCTTGAAGATTATGAACAAAAATATTTGGATCAAGCAATGAAGGAATTAATACAAGAAGAAAAATATTCTGGTTTCGAATTAGATAAGAGAATTATGTTACTATTTGAAATGAATGAAGAAGATGATGATGGATTTGATGAAAATGATGCTGAATATATGGGTAAAGAAGTAGGTGAATAAAATAGAAAGATTTAAATCCGGTGATATAATAATCTTATTAATAAAATGGGGGTTTTGACATGGAAAATAATAAAATAGAAAACAAGAAATCAATTGATTTTTTATTGAATTATTCATGGAGAGGGAAAGATAGAGAACAAATTATTAAGGAAATGGAACTTGAAGATTACGAACAAAAATATCTAGATCAAGCAATTAAAGAATTAGCAGCTGAAGGAAAATATACTGGATACGATCTGGATAGAAGAATTCTTTTATTAATTGATATGCATGAAGATGAAGATGATTTTGATGAAGATGATGTTGTTTATATCAGATAAAGGGATAGGTGAATAAAATGGAAATATATAATTCAGGAGATATTGTAAGGGTATTTTATCCTTTTAAATCAAAAGCATTAAGTAATGACAATGAGGAGCCGGTAGGAAAAAGAAGATTCGGTCTTATTATAAACGCTGGGAATAACAGAACCCTAGCTTTACCTATTCTTCAAATAACTTCGCATGGAGGTAGAACAGAGCAAACTAATTATAAGTTGAGAGCAGATGAAATTAAAGTTCCAGAAAGTGTTACATATTACAAACGTTCAGCTCAAGGAAAAGTTTCTGTATATGGAGTGATCAAAACCGAAAGAATTGAGTTTTTTGATGATGATGAAATATCAAGGCCATTAACTAGCGTAGGTTTAGATACAAAGATTGCCGTACTTAAAAATTACAAAGATCTTTTGAAAAAGAGGAACTTTGTAGAAGTGTTAAATGAAGAATCACCAGGTCATATGGAAGCAATGGAATGTTTTGAACGTGCGATTATCGCTGAAAAGTTAAGCTTTTTAACTACAGATCTAGGGGAATGTAAATATGAACATATGGAAGATAAAATACTTAAAGTAAATAAAATACAACCATTAGGAAAATCAGATACAAAAAAAAGAGTCCATTTCTACGCTGTTGAATTAACAGATGAAGAAAACATGGATTCTTTTTTTATAGCATTGCTACAATGAAGCAGCCTAAACAGGTTGCCAGAGAATGGGGAAAGCCAAAAACAGCTGTTGATTGGTTAAAAGAAGATGAAAGGTTTTATAATCTACAAAAGGATATTAGTAAGGTGTTTAAAGAGCCACCAAATCCACACCCTAATAAATATAAAGCTTTTTCTTTATTCCGCAAAAATACGTTAGAAAATGCTATGGAAAGATAAAAGGAATCTAATACTAAATTAAGTCTAGAGCAACTAATAGAGTTGATCTTTTTTTATTATTTATTTTTTAAAAGGAGTTGTAGAGTTGCTTCTCATAGATGTTTCACCGTATATGTTTTATTGCAGCATCATATTATTTGTGCTGTTGACGCTTTATAAGGTAATGCAAAAGCGTAAAGTGAAAAATATATTCTTAAAGTCAGCGATCAGAGACATTGATCAAATGGATGGACGACAATTTGAATTCTTTCTTGAGGCTATATTTACAAAGCTGGGATATAAGGCAGCTGTCACGAACGGTAGTCATGATTTTGGGGCAGATCTAATATTTGAAGGAGAAAATAGAGTTGTTATTCAAGCGAAAGATATGGTTTTAAGAACAGAGTAGGAATTAAAGCTATACAAGAAATTTATGCAGCTAAAGCCTTCTATAAAGCTAATGAAGCATGGGTAATCACAAATAGTACATATATATCATGTAACTCGTACACTTGGCCAGGTTGTAATTGATTCATGATGTCTTCTAAATGAATTTGTATATATACCGGTTTAAATTGAGCAGGTTTTGTTTTAAATACCACTTTTTCGAATTCTTTTCTATATATTTTAGTTGGTAATTTAAGACGTGATAAATAATATCCTTGCTTATCTTGGATAGACTTAAAGTCTTGTAAACGAAAATATCCTAAGTCACGAATATATAGTTCATTCTTTTGTATCATGCCTGTTCGAGTTGCACCATACGCCTGATCACTTCGCTTTCCTGGTTCAATTTTTATATCAGAAAATTCTCCACTCAATAAGTCATACTCTAATTGAATTTTTACACCAGCATTTTGACCACTTCCTCCTGAACCTTTGTATGTAGAAACGAATTTATCCGGAATCTGAAAATGTGTAGAATCCAATACACGAATACTCCTAAAATAGTTTGTATACAAAGTTGGAATCTTGCTAGAAGAACAAAATTGTTGGTGAAGTAAATGTGCTAAGAGTTGCTGTAGAAACTGTACAGCCTGGGAATTAAAGCGTTGATTGAGTCCTTCTGGACTCATAGAAATACCTGTGTTAGCTTCTAATCGACTACATAATTGTACCAATGAAGTATGGGCTATATTTTGATTTAACCAAATACATAGAGCCACTAAATCTTGTGCACGGTATTTACTTTTTCGTTTCACAAATCCTACATTTTTAGCTAATTGCTCTAAAGCATTAGGTGACATATATCGTTGCAATTCTTTAGAAAACAATTCTAATTCATCAGACATCGATAAATTCATACTAAAACGCCATCCTTTCCTATGATTCTATAGAAAGAATAGCGTATTTTTTCATTTTAGGGGGAATTTTATTTTATTAGCTTGATAGCGATACCCCATTAAAAAGACACCCAAAGGTGCCTTCCTCCGACATGAACTATCCTGTATTACTGCGGTGACGATTAATACATTAAATTATAAAAATAATTTGTTATACTTCCATGTACCCTAGCTGATATAATGTATAAGGCAATTATTGGTTAATTAAAGGTACATATATATTAGGAGGTACATAAGTCATGGAGCTAATAATTTCTTCATTTGTATTAGTGGTAATATTCTTTATTCTTTCGATATCTTTAAGTGGTAAAGGTCAGCGAATAGCAAAAGAAGTTTTAAAAGAGCTTATTAATGGTCCTGAGGGGAAAATGTTGGTAGGTTTTTTTGGATCTGCAGCAGTTACAGGAGTAATTTTTGTCATTTGGCTTTTATTGAACTAGGCATTCCAGTTACTCAGGCTGATACAAGGTGCAAGAAAATTACTGGATAATTAAAGGCACATATATATTAGGGAGGTACATAAGTAATGATAGAAATAATCGCGGCATTAGTTTCACTAGTCGTACATTTTATTAGTTATCTCTTTTCAACAGGAGAAGACAAGAAAAAGGCAAAAGCAGATTTAAAAGAAGTTGTTAATGGCACTCATGGGAAAATATTGGTAGGATTTTTCGGAGGTGCGGCAGTTACAGGAATATTTGTAGTCATTTGGCTTTTATCAGAGTAAACTTTTCAGGTATTTTAGCTTATATAACGTATAGTGCAGTTATTTGTTAATTAAGAAGAAAAGAATTAGAGAAAACAAGATATTAAATAATATATAAGGATCTCGCCATTTCTGTTGGATGGTGAGTTTTTTAATGTAAAAAGGCCTACTGTATTTCTATAAAAGTATGTATCTGAGTTGGTAGTTTTCGCAAATCACTTTGACTCATTAATTATCATCATTATAAAATAATATAAGGATATATTTTACTAGCAGTTATATGTTTAGGTATATCCCTTTTGTAATTATAAAGAAGAAATTCAAGTTAAGACTGAAACAATAAGTTAGGAAAACTAAACTGACGTAGCAGACAATGCAAAAATACATGAAGGTCTGTCTATTGTTGAAGAAAAGAATTACTAAAAGAAAAAGGGGATAAGTTTAAAATGAATATTAATAAATCATTTAAGGGTATCGCAATAGCAGGCTTAAGTGTTAGTTTCATGCTAGTAGGTTGTACATTAAATACATATGGACTTACACAGTCAGAGTATAGAAAAGTAGATAAGTATTATGATGCAGATAAAATGGTATCTGACCTAAAGAAATTGCACTATAGTGATGAACACATTGAAAACCAACTAAGAAACGCATTGTCTAGAATTGAGTATGAAAAGGGAAGTAAGGAAGAAGAATTAAGTAGTAAAGAAAGTAAATCAAATGTATCAGACACGGAAGGTGAAAAGAAGGTAAAGGTATCTGAAAAAGATTACCCTTATCGTCTGACTGAACTGCACTTAGAATTCCAGTATCATTTAAAAAAACTAGAAAAGAAAACTGATGAATTATTTACAGAAAAGGGTGTCTACATAGGTGAGATAGATTCTTTAATTAGTCACATTAGTTTGGATATAAACCGTTTTGAAAAAATCAAGCCACCTAAAAAGTATGAAGACTACCAATTCTTAATACAAGAAGGGGTAGAAGAGATTAGAAAACACCTAATAAAAGTAGAAGATGCAGTTAGACAGTATGATGACCGTAAGTATGATGGTGAATATAATAAGGATAAAGCAAAAGAAATCATACAAACCGGTATGTTTGGGATAGATGATGGTGTTTCTAAATGGGAGACAGTATTTAAGGGGATAAACGAGAAATACCCTGATATAGAGCAAGAAGTAAAGGAAGAGAACCAGAAACATGCGAAAGAGGGTCATCGTGAGGATGATTTAAATGAAAAAGTTAGTGGTTCAGAAGTTGATAAATACAAAGCAGCCATCGTAGAAAATACAAATAAGATGGATGAAGTTATCAGACTGATACAAGATATTGGACATTCAGATGTAAAGGATTATGAGTCAAAGAAAAGTGAAATCCAACTGAGTTTGGATATGGCAAAAATACACGTAAGAGACATAAAATACCTTGAGGCACCTAAAGAGTTAGAAGTTGAACAAGAAAAGATAAAACAGGCAATGGATAATTACTGGGATGCTCTGCGATTACTTTCAGAAGCATTAGGAGAACAAAATGATAGTAAGTTGGAACAGGCAAATAATAAAGCAGAACAGGCAATGAAACTATTTAAAAAAGCAACTGAGAGTATTAAAAGTAAAACGAACTAATCATGAAAAGGGGCATATGGCGGTAGCCCTATTGCAAATTAACAAATAAAAAAGATAAGATCAGGGAGTAGGATCTTATCTTTTCGCAAAGAGAAATATATTGCAAGATATCTTATTATTCAATATCTTGTTTCCTCTAATGCTTTTTTTCTTGGTTTAACATCTATTGCGTCATAATCATATAACCAAAAATTATTACTGAAATTACAAGTCCTATAGCAGCACCCAATAACACTTGTCCATTAGTACCTGCACACAATTCTTTTAAATCTGCTTTTGCTTTTTTCTTATCTTCTCCTGTTGAAAAGAGATAAAAAATAGAATGTGCAACTAGTGAAAATAGTGCCGCGATTATCTCTATCATTACTTATGTCCCCTCTACTATATGTTTACTATTAATTGATCAATAATTGCTTTATACAATTATATCAGCTAGGGTACATGGAATTATAATAAATCATTTATATAACTTGTTTTTAAAATATACGTATTAAAAAAATTTACCTAATAATTCCTTGGCGTACGAAATTCTTGTTTTGTTGGGAGGACCCCATCGCTATCAAGCTAAAATTTTATAGTATCCCCCAGAACGAAATTTGGTGTTAACTTATAACAAAAAAGCATATTTTTTCGTTTTAGGGTTGACCTGTTTTCTAAACTTGATTGTCATGTGGCGGTACCCTATCACTATCGATTTCAAAGAATGACTGCAACGTTTTATGCAAATATTAATTTGTTTTGATTGAAAATAGATTATAAAATTAATATTTAAATATAAAGAATTTGAATATTAATATGTTATCATTTAAATGATTCAAATATGTAGTACAAAGTCAATATTTGTAGCTGAGTTCGTTTATACATATGAAAGAATTAAATTATGAAAAGGCGGTATTTATTATGAAAGCAATTAAATTAGCAGGTTTAACAATTGCAGCAGGTTTATTATTGGCAGCGTGTGGTACTGAAGAAGCGAAAATAGAGCAAGATGTGAAGAAAGAGGAACAAAAAGAAAAAGTTAAAGCATTTCAGGCAGAAAAGCAACAAGAAGATAGGAAAGTAACTGCGCAACAATCGACGGATACGTCAAAACAGCATGAAAATGTAGTAAAAGAAACAGTTAAAGAAGAACAAAAAGCAGAGTCAACGCCTGTTGAACAACCGAAAGTCAGCGGGTTAAATGAGGCACAAGCAAAAGAAAAAGTGGAACAATCGATGACAGCACAAGGCCAGGGAGCGCGTAATAAAGATGTGAAATTAAGCCGATTAGGCATCGAAACGGCGAAGGATGGAATAAAGGTGGCTGCACAGGCGCAAGACGTCCATATTGAAGCAAAAGACAGTCTAACTCGAATTGTTGTTATCGTTCCAGCTGGAACAACGAAAGAACGAGCGCAACAAGTAGGCGACATAGCAGCGCGCCAGGTGGCAAGTTTTGGGGCAATGGGATTAAATGTAGATTTGAAAGCACCATCAAAAGACTATTTAGGGGAATATTGGGAAAATTTTTCTGGTGATATCGGTATCTATGACAGTAACAAAAAACAATTAGTACGTGGATATATTTCCAAGTTAAATCCAGCAAAAATTAAATGGTAAGAAAAACAAGGTCCCTACACAATGTGTGGGGATTTTTCCATAAAAAAACTTAAGGGGTCTTCCGACGATTCGAATTATCGTATAGTAATGCATATTAATTAATATGCATTACTATACAAATAATTTATTATACTTCCATGTATTCTAGCTGATATAATGTGTAAGGGAATTATTGGTTAATTAGTAATACATATATGTTATATTAAGGGGATACATAAGTAATGTTAGATGCTATTTTGGCAGTTGTAGAAATACTCTTCGTTTTTTTTTGCATTTATAATAGCTTTATTTGCTTATCTCTTTTCAACAGGAGAAGAAAAGCGACAAGCAAAAGAGGATTTAAAGGAGCTTTCTAAAACTGCTCTTATCCCATTTGTAGTGTTTGTAATCGTAATATTATTTTTTGTTATTAAGATGGTTGATCATGATAATAAAGTTGAACCAGAACAACAAAGGCTACATGAAGAGAACTACCAACGTTACAGCCCTTCCCGAACGAGAAAGCCCCTCGCCTTTAGGCATGGGATGAAAGTGAGGTTGGATAAGGAGTGCACTAAAAACCGCAAGGTTTGTGGCACTCTAAGTATCCA
>NZ_JAKUDW010000096.1:0-19825 GCF_022662595.1 Bacillus cereus group sp. BfR-BA-01524
CTACAATTGTGTGCGAATTCAAGAAAAATTAAACCACCTATCCCCTAAAGAATTTAGGGAACAAGTGGTTTAGGTGTTTTGATAGGTGTCCCGTTTTCAGGGTTCACTTCACTTCAACCTCCTGCGTTTTTTGTTGATTTATGGATTTTTATAATAATGAAGGAAGATGGGGATGGAAGTAGAATGTTTTTTGACATCCCTTTTCCCGTTTCTTTAAAAGTTTAAAAGTAAGCTAAACTTTTCTACAGAGCCCCCTAGCGACTTGTCATTATATTTTTCTTTCACTTAATTTTTTTAATAGCTGTATTATTTCAGCTTGTTGTTTTATTTTCTTACGACCATTTAGATTAATTACTGCAAGTTCACATGCAATTCCAACGGCAAAGAAACACAATAAACTTTCTAACATATAAAATCCTCCACATGCATTGTCCATTAGACAGCTTTTTGCAAATGTTTCTCTTATAAAACATGTTTATTCTTATTTGCTTTATTACGCTGATTTTATAAGTGGTGTAAATTTAGTTTGAATTTTATGAGTAAAAATAAGCAAAAGATAACTAAGGAATACTATACAATCTACAGTATTAAATTAGTTTTAAAACATCATTTAGGCACTAATATTTTGATGAGGTGTCATGTCACCTTTATAAGAAACATAACTGTGTGCCATCATTCCTAGCATTATTATAAACATACCGCACCAAGATAAAATAGATGGAACAGAAGAATCTAATAAAACTAACTCCCCGATAACAGCAAAAAGTACTTCCATAGATTGTGTCGCTTCAACAGTGGCTAGTTTTTGCATATATCCTCTTACCATTTCAGTTGCTTTGAAAAATAAAATAGTTCCAATTACACCTGAGCAAGTAGCAACTAAGATAGATTGTATAGTTTGTTCTTTACTAGGCGTTCCTGTTGTGAAAAAGCCATACAAGGATAATAAAAACCAAAATGGTAAGCTAGCTAATGTCATTCCAAGTACACGTTGATAAGTATCCAGACGATCTCCACAAACCTCCATCATTTTACGATTACCTAATGGATAAGCAAAAGAAGCCACAATAACAGGGATAATACCAAACAAAATATCTTTTACAGCAAGAAATTTCGTTTGCTCCATTTGCATAAGCACAATACCAAGAAGAATAATAAGTGACATACCCATCCCTTTTATTGGTATTTCTCCTCTTTTCCTACGAATGAAATCTGATGTTTGAATGTTTTGGATGAAAAAAGGCGCTAATAAAGTTCCTGATATAATAGTAATTTGCCATGTTCCAGCGATTATCCATCCTAGTGCATGTGCAGCTGCAAAACATAAACATAATGGAGCGTAAAACAGGAAAAATCCTACAAGACTCCAAAGAACCCACGTTCCTAGATTTTCTCTCATAACTTGTAATAGCTGCTTTAATTTTTTTCTACTTATAACAATAAGTAAAAGGAAAGGAATCATGAAAATAAACCTTAGTGACGCACTCCATACCCAATTACCGCCTGATAATTCCATTGCTCGATTAATTGTAAATCTAAAAGAAAAAAGAGCGCACCACAAATTCCTAAAAAAATCGGAAGCAAATTCCTCACCCGAATCTGCTTCATAAGTCAGTACCTCCCAATACTTAACCAGTTTTTATACTTACTAATATTAAACTCTCCCCTGCGAATTACTTTATTTCATTTAAAGTAACTTTAATTCGAGGAATATAGATACTTGTTTTACTTTCAAACCCTGAATCAGTTCCAATAAATAGCCATAATTCAGCCCTTTCATCCGTCTTCACTACAAAAGGTCTTTTTTTATTATCAAAGGATTTCAATTCATATTTTTCATTATTACTGTCACTAACTTTTGCTAAGTTTCCAACATTAAAAGCATCCTTACCTTCAATCGCTTGATTACCTTTATCGATGTTCATACGGTAATACCTTAAATTATCTAACTGTGGCAAAGGTTCCTTTGTCGTAGCTCCAACCTTGACATGAACAGCTTCTCCTGGAGCTCCACCTACTCCAAATTCATTCTTATTTGCATTAGTAGCAATATCAAAGTCAAAATTTAAACTGTAAGTTGTATTTGGCTTTAATTTTACCTTTTCATCTAATTTCTTCTTGGTAAACATAAATAAATCATCACTTCTATTTACGCCACTAATGAAAAGTCCACTTTTTTTATTTTTTATTTCTTTTGGTAAATATTTATTGGAGAATTTCAAATAATAGATAGCTTCATCTTCAACTGGATAATCAGCAAAACCACCAATCCATCCATCATTGCCTTTATTGAAACTAGAATTAACAACAATAGATTGTGCCCTTGAAAATTCAGGATCTAATTCAATATAATCGCTTGGTGCATTACTAATTTTCGCCGCAATACCTTGTGCTGCAACTGGAGTAGTTAGATTGGAAGAGAAAAGTGCCCCTCCCGCTAACATGGTTGTTGCTAATATCATTCCCATTCTATTTTTATTAATCATTTTTATATGTACTCCCCGAAAAGATTTTTGTATTTACGCAACTTGATACTATTTAAATAATTTATTTTAAACCATTAGAGACTGCTGTCCAGAATTGTTTGTTCTCTTGCCCTATTGCATAAACAGAAACCCCAGCAAGATTCTTTGTGATTGTATAGTGAGTTTTTTGTTTGATACTTGTTTCATCCTCATACCAAACTTCATGTTTATGATTATTTTTATCCGTATACGTAAATACCATGGAACCAGACGTTGCATCACGATGCGGTTTTGCTTTTGTCTTTTGAATAAGTGCATTTGTATCCTTCCAAGCAAGCATTTTGCTATTCTTTTCATCACTTAAATCCCAATCATTTCCGTATGCAGGAATACCCATAATAATTTTTTTATTATCTACCACTCTAGTAGTGTAATCTAGATTTTCTTCTAACCATGGTTGACTAATAGTAGATCCTGGTTCACTCCATGTACCATGCTCATCGTAAGTCATTACTTGAAGGAAATCTGCATTTTTACCTAATTGGGCATAATCAAATGGCCATGTCCATGTATTCTCACGATCTTCCTCATTTTTAGCTGGAACCGATACCATAACAGAATGACCTGAACTATGGAATTTTTTAGATGTCTCTTTTACAAAGGTAGTAAGTAAATCACGATCTTCTGGATAAATATTTTCTAAATCAATATTTACCCCTGCATAATGATTTTCAACAACCATATCATACATTTTATTTATTAAGTTTGTTCTTATTTCCTGGCTATCAAGAACATCATGAGCTAGCTTAGGATCGAAGTAATTAATATCATTATTAAAATTAGACACTGCTGCATAACTTTTTATTTTGTTGTTTTGTGAATAATTCAATACATCTATAGGTACATCGCCTTGGACGTTACCATTTATATCAAAGAAAAAACTATCTGTTGATACTTGATTCATTACTGGTTGTGTTACTTTTAGTGACTCTGTGGACGTACCATATAGTGTATATCCGAGAACAATAGGTTGTTCTGTACTAGACGCAGAAGCTGTGATGTTACTACTACATGTAATAATTGCTGATAGACTTAATCCTACTAAACAAGATTTTACTTTCATTTTTTCTATCTCCCCTTTTTAAAATAAATAATATTACTTTTTATTACAACTATTAAAAATTTTACTCCTTTCATCGCCTTAAGTATTTACATCGTGTAAACACTACATACGAATAGTAAACTTAACTTTTTTCAATGTCAACCCTTATTAAATTTTATAAATTATCATTTGTTAAGGTAGACTTTACCTAAAAACATATTTTAAAAGTTTAATACGAAAATATTAATTAACTGAAAAAAATATTCCAAACTAAAAAAAGGTTTACAACGTGTAATCCCCCTGTATATAATTCAAACCATTAGAGTACTTACACGATGTTAACACCTTGGACACTCTATAAATGATAGTTTGTGAAATCAATCAAATTTCAGGAGGCTTATTAAATGAAAAAATTAAGAAGATTATCAAACATTGCTTTAGCAGGAACTATCAGTTTAGGAGGAGTAATAGCTTTTACATCAACAAATGCGAGTGCAGCTGAGGTTTCAAAACCAAAATATAATATCTCTACTGAACCACAATTTTCAAACAAGGTAGAAAACGAGAAATCTGTAAAGAGTTTTGGCGCCAATCTGAATGTAAATGTAGATGTTTTAGGAATTGCTAATATGATTAGAGATTCTATTAATAGCAGCGCTAACCGAGCAGGATTTGTAAAAGGAGTTAAAGAATCCGCATTTTATGGGGCAGGTCAACAATACAATGTTATGGTTTTCAACTTAAATCAAGGCTACAACTACAATTTACAAGGTGTTAAATTCTTTGCTACAACAGTATATGATGGGATAACTTATGGAATTTGGGTATTTGAAAGTGGTAAATTTACTAACGAAGGTGATGGTGGATATATTAATTGGGCATTTATGGGCTGGGGAAATAGGACCGGTAACACAGTATGGTTTTACAACCCATTTAGCATGTAATTATATTAATTTTTATTTATTAAATAACTATTAATTATTCTTCAGCAAAAAATGATAAAAAACATTTTCAAAAAGAAGGTGCTTAAACCAGCACCTTTCTTTTTAATGTAACATCTATATTTGTTTATTGAATCCACTCAGTATAAATTATGTATTTCAATACTGTTTTCATTCAAATTATACAAAAGATATACAAACAGAATTAATTTATATTTCATTTCAAATTAAAGGATTCAGTGAAATTAATAAGGAAATATAAATTTTCATAATAGGGAAGTGTATATTAATGGAAGCAACATGGGGCAAAGATCTAAATCACAAGAGTAATACTAAAAAAAAGCAAATTTTAGATGCTACATTAGAATTAGCCTTAGAAAAAAATTTAAAGGATATCACTATTTCCGATATCCTTAATAAGGTAAAAATTAATAGTGTTACATTTTATAAATATTATAAATCCATTTATGAGATTTTATTTAGTGTTCAAATTAAACTTTCACTAGATTTATTAGAAGTTGCGAAAGAAGAAGTTCAAAAAGGAAATAATGCCTTAAAAAAAACAAAGCAATTGCTTAAATGTATTAATAATCAATATCAAACAGATTCTGCTCCGTTCCACTTTATTAATTTATTTGACTCTAAATCCTATCCACCAGAATTAGAAGATAAATATAAAGCTATTACAGGACAAGCTCTATTTGTTTTACAAGAACTGATTGAAGAAGGCATTCAAAATGGATCGTTCCGTAAAGATATTGATTCTAGGATACTTTCCTTAACTATTACCAATATCATTTTAGGTACTTTATTTAGGTTAACAAGTAGAGATGCAATGCTTGAAAAGAAAAGTACCAATTATTCTGATCAAATATTGCAACATCTAGGTACTTTTATAAATAATTTCTTATCTTGTAAATAAACTTTTTAATTTTATTCTAACTTGAACTACTTAAAATGAATTTATATCAACCTATTTTATAAACTTATATATTTGTATCCAGAAATAGTCCTTTATTACATCTTCATTATTAGCCTATATAATAAAATAACCGATACCCTACGTTAACTTACAAGCCAAAAACCTTATGGTTACCATTGATTTGTAATTTATTTCATATTAAAATAATGGATAATATTAATGAATTAAAAACTATTTACAATATGGAGTGCAAATTAATGGTCTCAACATGGGAACAAGAATTAGAACAAATGCGTAATGCCAGAAGAAAACAAATTTTAGATGTTGCATTAGAGTTGGCCTTAGAAAAGGGATTAATGGATATTACTATTGTGGATATTGTTAAGCATGCAAAAATTAGTAGGGTTACACTTTATAAATATTATAAATCCATTCATGAGATTTTATTTAATGTTCAAATCAGAATTTTAACCGAATTATTAGAAGCTGAGAAAGAAGAAGTTCAAAAAGGTACCAATGCTTTTGAAAAGATGGAAGCCATGTTTGAATTTATAAGTCATCAATATAAAGAAAATCCCTCACAGTTTCGCTTCATAGGTTTGTTTGATCAACTTTATTCAAAATCATATCCTACACCCGAATTAGAAGAAAAATATACGTCTATTACGGGACAAGCTTTATTCTCATTACAAGAATTAATTGAAGAAGGAATAAAAGATGGTTCATTCCGTAAAGATATCGATTCTCGATTACTTTCCTTAACTATTACTCATATCTTATTAGGTACTTTATACAGAATGGCTACTAGAAGTGAGGTATATGAGAAAGAAAGCATAGACTGTTCTGATCAATTGTTACAAACTTTAATTAGCTTTTTAATAACTTCTATTACTCACTGATGGCTATACTAGCTTTTCTTACAATTCAAAAAGCGGCTTATACTTTATTGTTAAATTTGAAGACTAACAGTTTATTATTCAAAAATAAAAAAAGAAGCTCCGTTCCATATGCATTGCTTCCTGTTAAGTAGACAGGATTTAAAAAGCACAACTAAGCAACCTGAGTTCTATATTTATAGGGACTCAGGTTATTTAATTTCTTTTGAAACCTTTGATGATTATAAAAAGTATATATTTGCGCAAGGCAAATTTAACTCCATCCGCCTTGCAGAAGGAATATTATTATCCTTGAGAAAAAGTTCAAAAAATTTTATGCTCCCTATATACTAAAAAAGAATTAATTAGAAAAAAATGATTTGTTCTTATCGCTTCTTTTTCTAAAGTCAAAGTTTTATCAGAATAATAACGAACAGAAAATTCTTTCCTTTTAATTTTCTCTAGTCTAGTTAATTTTCCCTTTTGGTCACTTCAATTGGATCAAGCTATATTAATTAATATGGTAGAAAATTGTTCTTACCATATACAATGCACCTTCATACCCAGATGTTCCAGATAAATATCGCTTGACTAATTGTAGAAAAATCGTGTCATAAATTTTTCATACTTTTTCTTTTCTATAAATATTTTTTCAAACCCAACCTGTTACAAAGGCTTTTACTCAAGAAAGACCTTTTTTTATTGACATAACAAAGCAACTGACGATTTTTTTTATTCTCTTACATTTTCAATTAAAATAGGCATCAACAATATGATTCTGTCTATTTATTTAATTCTAACTTCCAAAACATTATTCTATAATTTCAAAAAGGTTATTGCCATTATTACCACCTGGTAATATAAATTTCACATGTTGATCTGCTGGAATAGTTATATAATGATATTGATCAGGTTTAGTTAATTTGGTTGTACTTTTCCAAGTTCCTGAAGTCCAGTACGTTACTTGTGAAAAAAATGCTAGTGGCGGGAATTTCTCTGGATCGGTTGACTTATCATTTTCTGAAATAATTTCAGGCTTAATTCTAATTTTCTTTCCTGCCGCATTTTTAAATTGAAAATCATAAACAATACCATAGTTTCCTTCAAGCGTCGGGTTAGAATTTTCTAGATACCATATAGGTGCTTCGTATTCATTAATACCAACACGAGGTTGAGGATACGTTTTACTTGTCTTTGAACCTACATAAAAGGTACTTGTTGTTACATTATCAATAACAGCATACCTTTCATCGTAATTATAATTAGCAGTTGAAGTGATTTTATTATAATTTTTAACCTGTGTTGTTTTTATGGGATCAAAAATTTCTGATGGGCTAGAGAACTGTCCATCTGGTTTTTTCTTTGAAACAAATTGACGTAGGGTTAATTTTGCGTTCGGAATAAACTTGATTTTTCCATTAACTGCAAAAGTATCTTCTACATCTTTTTCTAATATAAATACATGTCCATCTGCTGGGATAGTAATAACTTGATCATTGTTACTATTTCCATATTGAACTATAGTACTAGATGTAATGCCCATTATATCCCATGAACCATCAGAACTAACCGGATATGCTGCATTTACAGCATTATTTTTAATTCTTATAGTTTGCGGTTGACGATCTTCATTGTGTATAGCATATCCAAATTTCAATTGACCTCCAGTATAATTTCGATTAAAAAATTCAGCACTATACTCTTGATTTGCTTCTAATATTCTTTCATTTGTGTAGTAAGCATACTTACCAGCCTCAAAGTTTGATCCCATATTTGGATTATCGTATACATCTTCTGGTGCATTTGTATATATGTACTTTGCCCCTCCTTGCTTATACTTTATTTGTGTAGTCATAGAAGCCTCTACTCCTCCTGAATCAGTTACTCCTAAAAACAAAAGTGACGATAGTAAAACTGAAGAAAAAACTTTTCTGTTCAAAAATACAGCTCCTTTCCATTTATTACAATTAAATCTAGCATACGCCTTACATACAATAAATGTAAATGGAATGTGTAGCTGTTGTTATTGAGAAATACTGATTTAATAAAACATAGTCTTAATGATTATATATAGTAACAACGCATTCTTAAAAAGTGATCTGTCTCCTTTGTAAAGGACATTAAAAAAGCTAGGCAACATCAAAAAAAATATTTCTGTATTCAACAATTTCATCTTTTCTGACTTCCATTGACATCTATAATAATTATTCTATGTTATATATTTCTTAATCTCTTGTTTTAATTAAATAATAGATTCTCTATGCGAACCGAACAAACAATCTCTTGTTTTTCCATGATTCTATAAATGTGCTTTAAATTTTAGGCAACTTGAAACTGACCCGCCAATGTCATCTTTATTTGATGACCCCCTTTCTATTTCTAAATCATAGTGCTTTTAATATAGTTTCTTTCATGATTTCGTTTCGATTTCTCTTTTGTTTCCATTGTTCTTGAAATGAAATTGAAAATTAATTATAGTATCCCAAATGGTATACACAATCTACTTCACACAAATGATTGACCACATTCCTTAAATTGTATTTAACCATTAATTTTAGAATTACCAATAATATTTTTCTGGGTTATTACATTAAAGGTTAATATTGTGATATATTTATATTCGGAATAATTATATTTTGCATTTAAAGGGAGAATTTTAATGGATAACCTACTATTGAAAAAGGACTTAACAACGGATCAAATGGTCCTTGTTACTTCAGAGTTTGAGAAAAAGAAAAAATCAAAAGGACTTGCTTACCTAATTTGGTTTTTTCTAGGCGGACTTGGTGGTCACCGCTACTACGCACGTGATTTTGGTATGGCAATTGCCATGACACTGACTCTAGGCGGACTTGGTTTCTGGGCTTTAATCGATGTTTTCTTTATTGGAAGCCGAATTGGTCAGAAAAATGAAATGTTAGAACGTGAAATTATTATGAAAGTTAAAAAGATGACTGCTTCAAAACGTTTATCTTCATAAAAAACCTCCTTTGGGAGGTTTTTTATACAAACACTTCAATTTATGTTTTCACTAAATACTTTTTCCAATAACAAGTATCCTCCCCCATAACATGTAGCCATCAATACATCATACACGTTTCTAATTCTTGTTTCTCACTACGTGTAATCATATTCAATTTTACGTAACTCGTCCTTACTTCTCTTTTTATGTATTTTTATGTTTTAAGATAATAACTCCACCAACTAGTAACAACAATGCTCCCATTGTACCTTTTAGTTGTTCTTCTTTAAATTGTAGTGCCCAATCCGGACTGATCCTTCCATATTTCTAATCCCCCTTAAGTATTTTTTCCTAAAGAGGATTTTTATGTACAAAGTAGAACATTTTACATTGAAAGCGGTTTAAAGAGAATTGTGGGATAGGTTCAGTGTCTGAATATTAGTCGTGGTTAAAAATGCAAGCTGTTTCGCCACAAGAGCATCCTACGAGATTAAATTGATGAATAAAAAACTTTTTTGAATTGCGCAGTATATTTTAAATATAATCTCACTTATGAACGAGCGATCAGTCGGTGATGACATTTCAGTAAAAATCCTCTCTTAATGTTATAAAAGAAGCGATAGAAATTAGTAGCCTTTTGTGTCTGCACACTAAACTATTGGAGGGATTAAAATGTTAAACAAAAGTGCCGTCCTCTACACTGAGGAAAATGGTATTGCAAGAATTACATTAAACAGACCGGAATCACTAAATGCGTTAAACCGAGATGTTCTTGAGCAACTTTCCTCCGCCTTGGACAGGGTTAAAACAAATTCAAGTGTAAAAGCATTGATAATTATCGGTGCCGGAGAAAAGGCATTTTCCGCAGGTGCTGACATTCAGTTTCTCAATAAAGCCACTCCACTAGAAGTACGGGATTTAGCTCAGTTGGCTGTTACGGTTACTCATAAAATCGAGTCATTAGGAAAAGTGGTTGTTGCTGCCATCAATGGATTTGCACTAGGAGGTGGACTAGAGTTAGCCGAAGCCTGTACGATTCGTATTTGTGCTAATCATGCTAGATTAGGACATCCTGAAGTCCGTATTGGAGCTATTGCAGGATTTGGAGGAACTACGAGATTGCCCAGACTTATAGGTAAGGGGCGTGCTACAGAACTGTTGCTCACTGGAACCGCGATAAGTGCAGACGAAGCTTATCGAATAGGACTGGTTAATAGGACTGTTGAGCCTGATAAATTATTATCAGAGGCAGAAGCGCTTATCCAAGAAATTCTATCTCAGGCTCCTATCGCAGTAAAAATGACTTGGGAGGCAATTCATCGGGGAGGTAATTTAACTTTAGAAGAGTCGGCACGTCTTGGAGCAGATTATTTCGGTTTGATAGCGTCCACAGAGGACTTCAGAGAAGGTACTAAATCATTTTTAGAAAAGACCAAACCATTATTTAAAGAAAGATAATCGAACCAATCATTTTGGGAATTAATATAAAGTTTGATAAAAACGATGAAATAATTTGGGTTGAACTCTTTATATGTAAAAAAAAATTTTTTTTTACAAAATCATGTATTTGCATGAAGGTAAAACAGCTTATTTTTATCAATCTTTTTTATAGTTTCTTAATAGGGATATCATCACATCGCTATCAAGCTAATACAACAAAATCCCCCCTAAAATGAAAAAATACGCTATTCTTTCTGTATAGTCATAGGAAAGGATGGCGTTTTTGTATGTCTATTTCTGTTTACGATGAATTACAACTATTTGCTCAAGAGATTCAAAGCTGTTTATCTCCAAATATCTTACGAGTTCTTGCTAGAGATGTTGGTTTTGTACAACGAACTAGTAAGTATCAAGCGAAGGATTTAGTCGCTTTATGTGTATGTATGAGTTAAAATGTGCGTGCTTCCCCTTTGTAACCTTAAAACTCATTCCAGCAATTCCTTACAACGTATATTTATCATGCAAACCCTAATTACAGACAAAGGGAGAAGAATGTTTATTATTCTCCTCCCTCTGTCTATTAACAATACTTAATTATAGCTCTGTAACCTTTTTTATTCATCACATATTATTGTACGAATAGTTTAAGGTATAAGTACTTCTTATTTGATATTTAGTGCTGATTCACTGAAAACATATATTCTTTGTATGTTTTTCGTGTGGATAGAATAAGCCCCATCATTAGCATGTTCGAAAATAAAGAGCTTCCGCCATATGATAAAAATGGAAGTGCAATACCTTTGACAGGCATTAATCCCACAATCATACCGATATTTTGAAAAAATTGTAACATTAGAACACCTACAATTCCTGCGCATAGTAAGGTGCCGAATAAATTATCTGCGGAATTACCAATTATAAGTATTCGGGAAAGCATTAAGAAGAATATACATATTATAAAAGTGGCAACTATAAAACCGCCTTCTTCAGCAATTGTGGCAAAAATGAAATCAGTATGTTTTTCTGGAATATAAACATTTCCAGAACTGAAGCCTTTTCCTTCTATCCCTCCACTACCTACAGCTAAAAGTGCTTGTTGAGTTTGATATCCCTGATCTGTATACTGAAATGGATCTAACCAGCCTAGAATTCGTGATTGTTGGTGGGGCTTTAATAAAGTAACTAACTTATTGAAGAAAATATCTGGATATTTTTCGTATATAAATATTAAAGCAGACAATACAGTCATCGGAATCCCTGCAAATAGTACGATTAACTTTTTTTGAATTCCTGACATAAATATAATACATGCAATGGCTGCTATATATAGGAACACCATTCCCGTATCGGGTTGACTATATACAAGTAACGCAGGTGGAATAGTTATCAAAAATATTTTACCAATCAAAAGTAAATCAGTTTGAAATGTCCTTGCCATATACTGTGCATTATGTTTTACGACTAAACTTGCGACCAGAAGAAGTAAGGCAAGCTTAAAAAATTCAGCTGGTTGAATAGCACCAATAATTGGAAATCTAAACCATCTTTTTGCCCCTAATATTTCAGGTGTAAAACTTGACACTGGTAATACCTTTAAAATGATAATTGAGATGAACCCCATAATATAAATCGGCCAAGCTAATTTTTGTAATTGATCTAAATCGATATTGGCAACCATTAACAATAGAACAAAACCTATGGCATAATTTACCATTTGTTTCATAGCAAAATTTTGGTTACCGTATTGCCCGGTTTGCTGACTACTGTATATTGCAACAATACTGGTGACACATAATATGAATAAAATGAATATTAGTTTCTTATCTAATTTTTTTAAAAAAACTATTTTTCCCACCATTACCCCCCCTAGACATTGTTGTATTTACTTTTTATAGGAACTATCCTGTTTTTCATGTGTACATTAGCAGTTATTAATATAATTTTACAATAATAAGGATAGATTGAACATTCTCAAAATTATCCATACTGATTAGACTATTTTTAGAATACGGGTCACTATGACCTGATTTAATAGATCTCTCACATAAATCTTAAAGTTCTTACATTAAAAATTTTCCGAATTATATTTTGATTTTTTTTGGAGAAGTTCTTCAATAAGTTTTGCTTTTTCATTTACCTTTGTTGCATATGTGAAATCACCATAACAATATGGATACCTAAAATTATTTTTATTTCCACCACAAGTGTACATCTCTGGATTTTGATCAACTTTCATCTTAGAAAAATTTTTGGCCGAATCTTCCGAGTGTTGTTTAACTTCTTGACTCGCAATAAAATCAATATACCCTGGTCCCATATTATAGCTTTGAATAATTGTATCCATGCTAACATCTTTTTCAGTTCCATATTTGTACATTTGAGCAAAGTGTTTTACCCCTTGTTTAATGCTCAGGCTTGTCTCTTGAATTTCATTTGGCTTTAATCCAAGTGATTCAGAAGACTGCATAGGGTCGTTTCCCTCACCTCTACTCTCTTGGTACATAATTCCTAATAAAACTGCTGTTTTCTCTCCTAAATTATATTTTTCTAATTCTTTTTTCAAGGTGAGCTCATATTGCAATAAACGTTTTTCGGCAGCAATCACTTGTTTTTTTTGAATATTGGTTTTATGCTTAACATAAAATATTCCAAGCATGGTTCCTAAACCTAAAATACCAATATAGAATAATATAATAAACCGTGTTTTAATCGTATCCTTCATATACTCCTCCTCGTATTAAAAATCCGTACCTTTTCGGACTCAAAATTATTTCTTTTAAGTGTAAAGTTTAATATAGCAATTTAAAGAAAAACAGCCGCCTGAATTGGAGGGTTTTTCAAAGCGGGTTATTCTTTGAATCGTTTCCGTACCCCTACAAATGTCACACTTTTTTTTTGAACTTTGCTGTTCTTTGTTTTGCCCAATTGATACATTTCTTTTCAATTAAATGATAAGATAATATAGAACAAAGTATTGTCGTTGTAATACATAAGATAAGAAGAAAAAGGGTGGGTATCTTTGCATACAAAAGTTTAAAGAGTACCATCGTGATTGGAAAATGACATAAATAGATACTATATGAAATTTCCCCTAAATATACAAATACACCCTTATTTAAAATAGCTTTTACCTTTGGGTTATTCATTGCCATAATGATTATTATACTCACACCAATTACGACACCCCAATCTTTTAATAAGAAAGTAGTATCATTACTAGAAAGCCCATAAATCATAATGGAATATAGATATAGAAAGATCCCTAATACGATAAGAAGTTTTCTGTTTAAGTTTTTCATCCTTTTATATAATTGAGTAAGTTCTTCCTGATGTTTATAAAGTAGCATTCCAACCATAAACATAGATGTGAAATGCAGTGTATCGGCATAACCATTATAAAACCCCTCAGCTTTCCCAATATGCAACATATTAAGGAAAATACCGATTAAAGAAAAGCTCATAGCAAACAGTATCGTTTTCTTCCAACTCTGTTTATAAAACAGAAGGAATAACAAGGGAAACACGATAGATATACGCATTTCTTGAGCTAATGACCAGATAACCGGATTATAATTATCCGTAAAAAAGTTATTAAGAAGTACAAAGTGATTCATAATATCTAATTTTGTTATTGGTCCTTGCCACTTATCATAGAACCAATCTCGTAGTCCCGTAACTTCATATGGTGAAAACAAAATAAATAAAGCAAAGGTGATGAATATCCAGAAATAATAAGGGATATAGATTCTTACAAATCTTTTAATTAAATATCCCCAATAATTTGTTTTTGAATGATAGAGTGCCATAGATAGCACAAAACCACTGAGTACATAAAAAACAATTACAGCTTCCCCACCAGCCCATAAAAACCTAAGCGGGGAAAATTTAATAGAATTAGGCAACGATGGTAGCATTAAACAAAAGTGTCCAAATACCACTGTGATAGCCGCTAGTCCTCGTATAGAATCTAATTCGTTTATTCTCTTACTCATAAAGTGTTCTCCTTGTCAATTGTAGATTTTGCCTTTTAATAAAGGTCATTTAACCCCTCGATACTACAAAAAACGTTGTGTATCTTTTAAAGAAATTTTTCATATTCATGTATGAATTATAGAAAGAAAAAATAAAGTTTATCTAAAGTTTTTTTTAACATTTATCTAAATTTTTTTAGATAGTATTCATATTTTATCGTTTTCCGGCAGAAGACTCCTTCCTCAAAAATGTGAAGGTGTGAAACACCAATTTTAGGTGGGAGATGAATGTCGGTTGGCATAAGCCAACATATTTGCTATCATTTACTTGTACAGATTGCTCTTCGAAAACTGAAGATATGAGGTTGGTTGCAGAAAAACGTTGCAACCGTAAAATCTTCAACGTTCTATCGCCCCACGCTTCTCAAAATTGCGAAAACCAAGCTAAAGTAGGTAGTGTGGTGAGTCAGCGTACAAGATACTTATGTTCTCACCGTAGGGACTGCGGGTAGAGCCTGCTAAGATAACTGGTGGATACATCGGTGTTCGCAGGAATCTCCCACTTCAAACAGTCCGTTAGGACGTTAAGTGGTGAGTAGTTCAATGAAACGCATAAATATATTTATGTATTTTAAATGCTAAAGTCTGTGTTTGTTCACAGCGTTTTTGTTGTAACAATAAAGAAAAATATGTTGTAAAAACAAAACTGCCTTTGTATTTAAGCCCTCAAGGCTGAGTAAGGTCCCAGTGGCTGCATGAAGTTTACTACATAATTGTACTAAGGGAGCATTTGCTACTCGTTGACTGATCCAAATACAAATCGTAGCTAAGTCTAAGCCAGAAAACTTATATTTTCGCTTTATAAACCCGATTTCTCTTGCAAGTTCTGCTAAAAATGCGGGTGTAATAAATCGCTTTATTTTTTCAGAAAATAGTTGTAATTCATCTTGAATCGAAAGATTCGTAAAAAAACGTCATCCTTTCTATTTAGCTTTTTAGAAAGAATAACGTTTTTTTTACAATTGGGGGTTGTAAAGATTCTTAAGTTGATGGACATGTGACTGAACCCCTAAATGTACAATTATCTTTTTTCGTTCGTGTCGGGTCTTATAGCATTTAGGTAATCAGCTATTTGTTAATCGTCAGGCAGATATTTTTAACTAAAAAACCAATACTTGAAATATAATACAGATTACGAACCGTTTTACACGTATCTCGGTTGAACTTCCGAATCACATATTGTTATAATCACTGCTATTCTTCTCTAATTACATCTATAACGTTATCCTTTTTAATTTTTCGCAGCGGAATTAGTACCGATACATAACTAATCAACAGTGCGGTTATAAAAGTGATAAAGCTAGATTGATAAGGAATAATCCATTCAAACGAAACCGTATTTGACAGTGCTACATAAAGAATATACGACAACATACAGCCGAAAAAGATTCCTTGTATGCTTCCAAAGAAGCCGTACAGGAGTCCTTCATATATAACCATCTTTTTCAAATCCTTTTGCGACATACCAATCGATTTTAAAGCAGCTAATTCTTTTCTTCTCATAATGATGCTGACTGTGATGGTATTTAAAATATTTACACAACCAATTAGTGTAATAACAGCTATAAATCCGTACCCTAATATTTTTATATAAAGTATATTGTCTGTATGGAAATTACTTTGAACAATATTATTTTTTACTTCTATAGATGCATCTCCACCCAGTTTCTTTTGTATATCTAAAATTGTAGCATCAGCCTGAGATTGATTCTTTAAATCAATTTCAAAACCTGTTAATTTTTGTGGAGATGGTATTATATTTTCGGCTATTTGTTCACTAGTAATAAAAGTTATGGCATCCATCACTCTACTCATATTAAAAATATCTAATTCTACAATTGCAGTTATTTTTAAAGTTTCTAGTTTATCTTCATTGTAAGAGATTTCCTCTGTAGGTTTTCTTTCCTGCCGACTTGTTATTTGGATTTCATCCCCTACCTGAAAAGTACTTAGAGAACCTATATATTTTTTACTTGTATTCATATCATTTGATGCAGCTTGCTTTACTAAAATAACCTCTTTTTCACGATTTAATTTTGAAATATCAATTCTTCCACTAGTTACATTTTCAGCTAGTTTCTTTAAACTATTCTCATCGTATGCTTTTATTTGTGTTTCCATAATTTCTACAGTTTGATTATTGTATTTTACTTTATGATACAGCGATTCATTTCCTTGTAATTCTTTAATTTGTTTATTTTTTGGTACTTTCGTATAAAAATCATTTGCCTGATATCGCTTGTACAGATTCTCTACGTTATTAACTTTATAAATATTTCGACTCATACGATCTATGCTAGGCTTGTCTAAATTTGAATTAACCGTAACTGATATATCCGATTTTAGAGCTTGAATTTCCGGTTGTTTACGCTGAATGACAGTATCTATGAGAAACGTAAACGTGATATACAGTACACTACTTATAATAATAGACAAAATTGTAACTGTATATCTATTGGGATTTCTTTGGATATTTTTCAATGCCATACTTAACGGAAAAGATAGTGGTTTCTTTAGTTTTGTTCTCTTTTTTTTCTTTATTTTTTCTTTTTTTATAGCCAATCGGCTACTTACGGCCAGTAGCGGTGAAATTCTACCTGCAAAAAAAGCAGGAAAATAGCTTGAAATATAAACAGTTATCAATGTAATTAACGAACTTACACATATAATTAACCAATCTAATTTAATTGTATATCCCATAGAGTTTTTAAGTACGTTTATCAGTACTTGATTAAGTAAAAAGACTACTAATATACTACACAAAATCCCAAAAAAGATAGCAATAATAGAAAGAAATGTTGCTTCTCTTATCACAATTTTTCTGATTTGTTTTTTTGTAGCTCCAATACTCCTCAATAGCCCAAACTGTTTCATTCGCTCTACTATACTAATTTGAAATGCATTGTAAATAATAACAATCGTAGAAATCACAACAATCCCAATACTAATAGCGGCTGCCACCATTATCTCCACAGTAGGCTTTAAGGCTCTCTTTAATTCGTCATTTACTCTTATATTTTTTTTATTCGTCAATAATTTAAATTGGTTTTCAACTTCATCAAAGTTTGCGTACTTATGCAATTCAATCAATACGCTACCTTCACCAACTTTGAACTTATTTTTATATGTAAATAATTGACCAGTTTTATTTTCCTGAGTACTACTAGACTTATTTAGCAAACCAACAAGTTTATATTTTTTTTCATGAATAGTAAACATACCGCCTAATTTAAGATTGGGACCGAAGTAAGGCAGCATCCATTTTTCCAAAACAGCCTCGCTTTCATTTGAAGGCAGCTTGCCTTCCACAGGAATACTGGACTGTAACAGCTTCAATGCTTGATGATCTGCATACATATAAGAGACAGCTATATCATCAACATGGAGCACCTCTCCTGGAGTTATGATGCCATAAGAAGATATATTCGGATTACTTTTTATCATATTGAAAAGCTTTTGATTATAATTTTCAACTGAAATATTTGCAGAACCCATGGAACCTTTTTTAGCATTATCAATTCCCGAAGTGTATCCACTATTAAAAAAAAGTCCAATCGTTGTTATTAGCGCCAATGCTAGAATAATACCTGTTAATGTTAGCAGAGTACGTTTTATATTACTTCTGAGATATTTTTGACTTAACTGTTTGTAACTATGAATCAATACTCCTCCCCTCCACATTTCTCTTGATTTTGCACTAATTTTTTATCAGAAATAATCATGCCATCTGTAATGGTTATAATTCGATCAGAGTTTGATGCGATAGCAGGGTCATGGGTAATTAAAATCACCGTCTGATTATATTTTTTAGCCGTTACTTTTAATAAATTCAGAACTTCTTTTGTATTTTTTGTATCTAGATTTCCGGTTGGTTCATCCGCTAAGATAATATCGGGTTTATTTATAAGAGATCTACCAATAGATACCCTTTGTTGTTGACCACCCGATAATTCAGAAGGCAAATGATCTCGTCTTTCATTTAACCCTAGCGTTTTTATAATTTCATCCAGGTAATGATCATCTACCTGTTCTTCGTCCAATAGAGCTGGCAAAGCAATATTTTCTTGTACATTCAAGACAGGAATTAAATTAAAAAACTGAAATATAAAGCCAACTTTTCTTCGGCGAAAAATAGAGAGTTCATTATCTTTATAATTGTAGATATTTTCATCACCTATAAACACATTTCCCGAACTCGGACGATCCAGCCCTCCTAAAATATGCAATAAGGTACTTTTACCAGAACCTGATGCTCCAACTATGGTTACGAATTCTCCTCTATGAATGGAAAGATTAATTCCTTTTAACGCCTGTACTTGCGTTTCTCCCTCTCCATATGTTTTTACTACATTTTCTAATCTAACAACCTCCATACAACTCATCCTTTTCACAGATTAATTTTGAATCTCTACAAAATAGATTTTATCCTTATCGTGCTCACCATTCTCATCTTTCACTGCATACACTTTTGAAACGTATTCGACCACCTTTTTTACCTTGTTTTTATTTTTATAATCAAAATTTTCTTTTGCAAACTGAATTAACGAAAGGCTTACTTCTTTTTCTTTTAATTGTTTATATGTTTCCTCATTAACAATTACTATCGGTGATGAAAAATAGCCAATCCAATTATTTTGTTCAATATGTTGAACAGGTATCATTTGTCCATTTAAATTTAAATTTCCATCCTTAACTTCCTCATCTTCCGCTTTTTTTCTATAAAATAAGTTTTTTTCACTCGCTAATTCTTTTATTTCTTTTACCGGGGCTGAAGTCATTGAACTATCTTCTTTAGATAAGGGTGTTCTTACAATTCCTTTTTTTAAGAATTTTTCAGCTGTAGATTTTGTAATAACCGCATATTGTTTCTTGCTAACAGATGATTTATCAAGTTGCTTGTCCATCTCTTCTTCAGTCATATTTTCTCCTTTTTCTTTCCATTCTTTCTTAATTTCTTCTTTCTGTTCGGTAGTGAGTTCTTGTTTTATTATTTCTGTGACCAATTTATAACTATAATCTGCTGTTCGTACGTTTTGATCTTTATACAGATTTTTAACAGCTGATATATTTTCTTTCGTTCCAGATAC
>NZ_JAKUDW010000097.1:0-19184 GCF_022662595.1 Bacillus cereus group sp. BfR-BA-01524
CCCATTGGATCTGGCAATTTCTTATTTCCTATTTTAATTTCTACTACTGCATCTTTTTCTATTTTTACAGTTATTTTTTCTTTTAATAATTCATAGTCTTTTGGCGCTTCTATTTCTACAAGGATATAGTTTCCTATTGGTAAGTCTTTTGATATCGCTTCTCCTTCTTCATTTGTTACTAGTTCTCCAACTACTTTTTTATTTGAATCTTCTATATGAAACTTTGCTCCCACCAATTTTTTATTATCATTATTACTATCAACCTTTTTTATTTTTACTTTTCCAGTACTAGGCTTGTTCCAATGTTGCCAGTTAAATTTGAAATTGTGAAATTCAAATCCACCAGTTTGTTGTACCGCACCGACAAATGCTTGTCCATTAATCGAACCGCCTTTTGTTTCTAATACAGCATTGGGGGCAAACACACTCCCAACGACACCATATCCCTCTGTTGTAATTTTTTTCGCATTTGGAAAAACCCAAATCACTTTCCCATATAGCTCAGTAAACGGGGAATTAGGAGAATATGGTTGTGATGTAGGAACTATATCTGTAGCCCTTCCAATATTGTTCGTGTCATATAGAATAGACCCATTTTTAAATGTAACCTCTGTTGCATCCGAATACATAACAATAAAATCTTTGTCCTTAGCACTCGGTAAAAATACATCTCTTATATCTAAATTGTTTTTCCCTGTCAATTCTGATGAAACATAAATATTAGAATTGTTTATATCTTTTCCGATTCCATAACTCATATTTGGAATTGGGGTATTCGTTTTATATTGACCAGCATTTTTACTGACTTGGTTCACTATATTGCGAAATTCATTAAATTTCGCGTCAATTTCTAGTTTTTCTTTATAAACGATATGATCATAAGAAGATTGTATGATGCGATCTGGATCACTCTCTTTTGTCATTACGACTATTCCGTTTTGAATGATAAAAGATTCTTCTCTTGATTTCTTAAATTTTCCAGACAATAACAAGGACGGATATCCCTCATCAACCCATTTTTCACCTACTATATTAGATGTTCCCGCTGCAGCACCTACAATTGTATACCCCGATGCATCCATATCACCTTGAACTGCAATTGCTCCTTCAATGTCGCCACCTATTGCTTTATGGTTACCAAAGACAACTGCATTATAACGCGATATATCACCTAGACCTTCTAAGTTTGTCGTGGATCCATATGCTTCTTGTGGTACATATACGACAAAACTTACACTTAACATTAACAAAACAATAAAATGAATACTTACCAGCTTTAATCGTAGCCTCAATTCCTTTGTTCCCACCTTTACCGTATTTTTTCTATAGTCGAATAAAATGACATGTTTATCAATGAGGATTTACTTCATTCCCTATATATCTTCTTTACTTATCTCTGAATTTCCGGTCCCAATGTCCATTAATGCAGGATAAATAAATACATTCTATCGAGTTAACCTTTTCTTATAAATTACGACTAGAAACACACATAACAATAGGATTGGAACTATTACAGTCCACTTATTAAATATAAATATCTCTGTACTCACTTTTTGTTTTTCTTTCTCGTTTAACTCCACACGCACACCTCGAACTAGCAATCTATTGGTGTTTACTCCATAAGGCGTACACGTAATTAAAGTTGTATAATCTTTATTTTCTACAATTTGTAGATCGTCCGTTTCGTGTGGTAACACTACTTTAATTTGATCTACTTTATAAGCAAGAACTTTGTCTAAAGAATGAATATAAAAGAGATCTCCTTCGCTCAACTTATCTAAATCTGTAAATAATTTTGCTGATGGTAAACCACGATGCCCTGTTAAAATAGTGTGCGTATTTTCTCCACCTATCGGGAGCGAAGAAAAATCTAAATGACCTATCCCGCGGCTCAATACTTCCTCAGATGTCCCTTGATAGATTGGCAGTTTTATATTAATTTTCGATATTTCAATATACCCCATTACATCTCCTAAATTTAACGCATCAGCATATGCTTGATGATTACTTTTTTTTTCAGAAAATGGATCAGTAAATGTTTTCGTGGAAGTGTGAACTTGTTTATTATATTCGGCTGCTTCTTTTTCCCTACGTTCGACTTCTTTCTTTTGTAGCGCTTTGATCTTCTTATCGTAAGAGCTAATCTCAGAATAATGTGCACGAGTCGCCAACCAATTACTAATAGTAGGATATAAAAAAACACCTAATCCAAATAAAAAAATACCTCCCAAAACAAGATTTCGTTTCATATTTCCACCTCTGTATATGCTTAAATATCGAAAAGAGGGAAGCATTTTGCTTCTCCCCTTTTCCCATAGTTACATGTTCCTAAAATCTTAATTATTAGAAAACTTTTTTCTAAAGAAAACAAATGCCGCTGTAACCATTAACGTAAGGCCTATTACAGTAAAAAGAGTCGTTCCTATGCCACCCGTTACCGGAAGAACCCATCCACTTTTATTATTTTCAATCGTTAATTTAACCGTTTGATTATTTTCGCTAATCTTTACATCAATGGGATCTTTTAATAATTGATAAGAAGCTTTTGTACCATCTTCTTTTGTATATGTTGGTGCTTTCGTTTCAAAAATTTGATAGTCTCCATATGGAATGTTAGACCATTTAATAACACCATTTTCATCTGATACACCTGTTACTTCTTTTCCTGCTACAACAACTATTTTTCCATTTTTATCTTTAAGTACAAACTCTGCACCTTTTAATTTATTCTTATTAGCACCATCAATTTTTGTTAACTCAATTATTCCAGTTGTCGGAACAACAACTACAGGTTTAGATTCCTTTTCTCCAATTACATCATTTTTATTTGTAAAATCAATTTTTGCTGTATTTAAAATTTCCGAACCAGATGGTACTCCTTCTTTTACTTGAGATTTAATTTGCAAATGAAATTCTTTTTTACCATCTAATTTTGTGAAATCTTTTACTGTAGCTGTTACTTTTTGACCTTCTATAGCTACCTCTACAATGCTTGCATTTACTTCTGCTCCATCAATTTTCACAATTGGCTTTCCTTGAATCACTAAACGATTATCCAAAGTATCTGTTACCACATATTTTTTGTATTCCTTAATGTCTTCTGGAATTAATGTTTTAATATCATAATTATAATTAGTTAACGGATTGATTGGTAACGCTTCCAATTTTCCGTTAATCTTTTTATCAATTATTGGTTCTTCATAGTTTTTCACTTCTAATTTAACTACTGTACCAGAAGTAATAGTTCCATCTTCATTAATTGTTCCGGAGTTCTTAACAAAAAACTCACGTTTAGTTGGATCTATTACATAGCCTTTCGGAGCTTTTGTTTCTTGGAAATAGTATTCTCCATACACCAATCCTTGCACGCGAATATGACCATTAGCATCTGTTACTAACTCTTTTTTCACTTCTGTACCGTCTTTTTTAAATAAAGAGAATACTGCACCTGCTAATGCTTTTTCATTTACACCAGTTTTTATTAAATCCACTGCACCACGTTTAACCTCATTTTTAGGATACATGTGAACATCATAGTTTAGCACCTTACCCTCTTTATTCGTTAATGGGATATCCACTGTATACGTATTGGGATTTAGATTAACATGTGGAGGTCCTGCCACTTCTTTCACCTCATAACGTCCTAGCGGAAGATCTTTTAATACAGCTTGTCCGTTATCATCTGTTACTACTTGCGTTGGAGTTGCTCCCATTACAGGTTTCACATCTTCTTTTACGATTTTCCCATCGTTTGAAATTTTTTCAAACGAGGCAACCTTTTTTACTTCAAACGTTACACCTTTTAATGGTTTCGCATCTTTTGGCACTTCTTGATTTGCAGAACCGTCACCTTCTAGTCCCTGCGCTCCATCTTTTTCTTGTTCATACTTATGAATCGTTAAAGTACCTTTAGATGGTGAATCTGCCTTTACTAATACACTAGACCATGTAGAAAATGTTAAGAATAACACTAAAAGCACACTAAATATTTTTTTCATTTCTCTTATCCCCTTTACTACTTCTATCATTTTAAAAATCTCTTTATTACTATTACCTTCTTAAAAGCAATAGTGTGCCAAGTATCAGATTTAAACGAATAACATAAAACATAGTCGTCCAACAATCCATTGTTTACAATCACTTATTCACTTTTCTTATCTTTTATTATTACGTTGTCTCTCCACATGATATATGTAATTTTCTCCCCTAAATTACACTTATATCTCTACTTCAAAAATCATTACATTTGTTACATAATAGCTTTCACTGCTAATTTCGACTAGTCACTTACTGTCAATCTATTAATTTCTCACTTCCTATCCCTATTTAAAATCCAACCTTAATCATTTTTAATACATATAAGTAATAACCAACAAATAAGTGTGACGATTCATATTTTACGCTACTGTCCAAAACTATTACCTGTATATTCAAATAATATGTGCTATTCATGTTAAATTATGGTATTATTCTTAGAAGTTTATAACTTTTATTTATATTTTTTATTAATGAAGATTTTCCGTTTCTACTTATGAAAAAAGGAATATATGTTTATTTAACTATTACGCATAACTGTAAGGAGGAAGAATATGACTAAAAAGCTCAGTCTAGTTGAGATAGAGTACATTTGTAATATGTTTTTCCAATCTTTTGAAATTCCAGTTTGTTTTTTAGATTGTAACAAAAATATTCTTTTAGAATTCACATCAAAAAATGATTCACATTCGTTGTATACATCAAAAATAGAACAGTTACATGTGCTTTTTCAGAGAAATGATACATATAATTCACCCATCTTCAGAACTCACGAACATCTAGGGCACTTCATTTTAATTCACATAAAGAGCGATTATATGGTGAACGGTACTGTTATTATTGGGCCCTTGGCACATGTAAATTTTTCTACAAGTAAAACGGATAGTAACCTTAATTTCATTCCAAATTATAAAAGAACAAGAGACCATTATTTTTCATTGTCAGTCAAAGATCAAAATTTCTTTGTAAATATAGCAATATTGTTCTATAACATTCTCTATAAAAAAAATTCAGATGTAAGCACCTTTTCAAATAACAGTGATTCACTTCATATAAGTCATAGCAGAATCTTAAACGAAGATGTATATATTTCAATGCAAAAAGACGAATCCATTTATCATAATTTATATATAGAGCAGCAATTACTTGGTTCTATAGAAAACGGGGATAAAGAAACCGTACTCAAATATTATTACGAATTCCAACAAGAGACTCTTTCATCTTTATCTTTATCTTCATTCCATCAATTAAGACGTCATAAAAACATTTGTATTTCATCCATCACGCTCGCTACTAGATATGCGATAAAAGGGGGACTTCCATCTGGGATTGCTTACAAAATTTATGATTTACATATTCAAAGAACAGAAGATTTAAAAGACAAAGAATCTGTTTGGGATTTGTTAAAAAATGCTTTTTGTACCTTTGCAGACCGTGTAAAGGCACAAAAAACACAGCAACATTCACAGACTATTGCTATCTGCAAAAACTATATTTTTAAAAATATTTACAATCCAATATCTGTTAAACAACTTGCTAAATTTGCAAATGTGAATTCAGATTATTTATCTATATTATTTAAAAAAGAGGTCGGTATTTCATTAATTGAGTACATTCAACGTGAACGAGTCGAAGAAGCAAAGAAATTATTAACTTTCACCACCTATCCTTTATCAGACATATGCGCTTCGCTTAATTTTAGCGATCAAAGCTATTTCACTAAAATTTTTAAAAAATTCACCAACGAAACACCTGGTAAATACCGAAAATCTCATGTTGTCATTTAGAGTGACACTTCCATTAAAACAAAGTATTTTCAGTAACTTATCAATGGCAAATTAGAAGTACTCCTATATTCATGAGCTATAGGATTTATGCTATTTTCAAATCAAAAAACACGTTACTATTCTTTTATTTTAATGAGAATAGTAACGTGTTTTATATGTAATATAGTTCTGTAGACAAAATGGCATCCAACTGTAAATTTTTACAAAATCCAAATGTACCGCTTAACTACTAAAATCTTATTAAGTAAAAAATCCATATTTCTTTTTACTTACTTTCTACTTTATTTCTTCTGGATAATGAACTCTTTTCTTCAAACGAATAATCCCTACTATTATTTTTGTATCTTTCTAAATTTGCGAACCAAAGTGAGTACTGTACCTGTAAGAATCATCAATATGCCGATTGCTGCACTGTTAGTTGTACTTACACCCGTCTTTGGAAGCTCCTTATATGTATATTCTTTTTTATCGGTATTACTGTTGTTTGTCTTATTAGCAAGACCATTAGGTTTGCTAGTTTCTTTATCTTTCACTAACACTTTTTGTATTGTATTTACCTCATTACCCACGGAATCTCTTACACTATATATTATTTCATAAGTACCAGCTTTAGTTATATCTATAGTTCCTTCATACGCTACTTTAGAAGTAAGGTCACCGTCTTCTTTGTCAGTAGCTGATACTCCTACCAACGGATCAAATTGATCACCCTCAGTAATTGAAGTTGTAGCAGGTACTTTTAGTATTGGTTTATCATTTTTAACTTCTTCTCTAACTTTGACCGTTACAGTTTGCTCCGCCGTTACTTCATGACCTTTAGAATCTGTAACCGTGTACGTTAATACGTAAGTACCAGCTTTAGATGTATCTACTTCACCATCAACTTTGATTTTAGAAGTGAGATCACCGTCTTCTTTATCGATAGCTAATACTTCTGCCATTGGAACAAATGAATCTCCTACATGAATTGTCGCTCCAACAGGCACTGTTAATTTAGGTTCTAAATCTGATGTTTCTCCATTTTTCTCTACAATTACAGTCTGTGTTGCCGTTGCATTCCGCCCTTGAGAATCAACAACCATGTATTCCATAATGTATGTACCTGATTTTGAAGTATCTACATCGCCTTTATGCTTTACTTTATTTGTTAAATCACCATCTTCCTTATCAACAGCTTTTACATTTCTCATTGGATCAAACGTATCTCCTACACGTAGTGTAATGGTACTCGGTACAGTTAACTCTGGCGCTTGGTTTTCTACTGTTTTTTCGTTTTCTTTCACTGTTCCTGTAATTTTTGCCGCATCAAAAGCATTTTGGACTGATTGAACTTCAATTGAGTTCGTTCCATATTTATTAGTTGCAACTGTAAGACATGCCAATCTCAATTCAGAGAAATCAGAAGTCATGTTTAATTCATCAGTATTTGCATAATAGAAAATATCAAACATTCTATCTTCACCAATACCATTTACATTTATACCGTTATGAGTACCACCTTGTGCAATTAAATACGCAACTTTATTAATAATACTTGAGTTAAAATGAACGCCTCCATAATCCTCTCCATTTAAATCATTATATTTACTATAATCATCAGGATACGGTAGTCCTTCTGAAAAATTAATTGCAGTTGGATTTTTCATATTACGAAAAGTCGATCCCGTTTGTTCTCCTATTGTCCAGTTAAATTCTCCATTATTTATGTATTTCTCTATAGCCGTTCCCATAATATCAGATAATGCCTCGTTAATCGCCCCAGATTCTCCTGAAAATTCAAGGTTAGATTCGCTAGATGTAACCGCATGTGTAAATTCATGACCCGCTATGTCGAACGCTTTTACCATAGGATCTCCATATAAAAGCATACTAATGTTATTAATATTAGTACTAAATGCATTCTCCCAATTTTCAGGATCATTTGTTCCTCCGGAATCCCATGCATGTACAACTGAAACTACTTTTTTCCCTTTATTATCAAAACTATTACGCTTATATTTTTCTTTATAAAAATCATATACCTTTGTTGCTAAGAAATGAGCGCTTACCGCCTTTGGATCATTAAATGTTGTTGAAACGCTAGTTGTTAGTATACCAGGATAATAACTTTCTTCATTTGTAATATCTCTATAATTTACATCATATGTCTCAATTCCTTGTCCTCTTGTGTAATCAGCAAGCGCATAATTCCCACTGGTCTGTTTAGAAATACCAAATGTACGAGTTACGCCTAAATCATCTTTTCCTGTTCCAGTTAATGATGTGAAATTGCTAGTTTTATTTTCCTTAACGGATTGAACATACTCTTCACTTATTTTCAAACTTGATTCTTGTACCATATCTTTTAACATTTCACCATTATGAGCATTCACTAAATAAGTTCCAGATACATAATTTGGTGTTGTAGCAGCAAATGTAACTTGATATGCATTGCTAGCCTGCCCATGATTTTCATCAACAAAAATAACCGTCTTAACTTCTGGTTCAGAAATAAATTTAGTCTCATTTCCGTACTTTTTATAAATATATTGTTTCGCTTCTTCTTTTGATAAATTAATAGGTTTCTTTAAATCTTCTTGTGTTAAATTTTGTGCACTAGCTCCTGAAATGCTTTTAATAATACCTTTTTTATCTACGTGAGCAGTCAACTGGTGGCCATACACTTCTTTTCCTTCATATATTTGTTGCATGCGCACAAGTGTAGTTCCATCATAAGAACCACGTTTTTGAAGAACCTTGTAATCTACTCCTGTTTCTGCACTAACTTGTTTTGGAGACAAAGCATGCTCCGTATTTTCCTTAAGTGCATCTTTCACTACATTCTCTGGCGCTTTTTTTGATGGTTGTGTAAGATCACCTGTACGGAACGAATCCTCTTGAATTTCAACTTGCATTTGACCAGGTTCCTCTGCATGACCTACTCCATATGGTGTTACACTTGTTAAAACGAATCCTGTTGTTAATGCAACTATAGCTATTTCTTTTTTATTTCCCATGATATTTACCTCGTATAAATTCCTATTATTTATATGAAACTGCTAAAATGTATACAATCTATTCCTAACATAAAAAGATGACTTTTGTAATTAACAAAAGCCACCTCTTTAATATGTAATATCCCTAAAATGTTTTTAATACATAATTTCTATACAAAAAAGAAAAAAGCATTCATTAACGAGCATTTTGCAATACTTTTATTAGGTCATTTATATTTTCAACTTTCTGATGAAACTGATCAAGTCTGCTATGTAGCAATGAAGGATTTTTATCTTCAGTTGAAATAACTTGTTTTAATTCGTTTTCTAATTTATCATACATATCAAAGAAATTATCAAATTCTACACTTACAAGCTCTTCATTTTCGCGATAGAATCTTTTTGCTTCTATATAAGTCATATATGATTTATTTAAAAATCCTAATGAAATTAAATATTTAGAAGTGTTTTCTTGATAAATAGCAATATCACACGCTATTTTAATATCAGAATAAGTCTTTTGAACAAGACAATGCAATTCAAAAATCTTAAACTTTAATCCATTATTCATTTCATCCCCTCCCATCGTATCTATTCTACATAAAATTAGAATATTATACAAAGAAAATTATTAGCATGAAATTGACAATTAAAAAGATAACTTAAGGATAAACAAATTCCTCTCATTACAAATTATATTTGAGAAGAATTTACCAACTTAACAGAAAAAATAAAAAGCAAAAAGAATAAATCCCTTCCGCTTTTAGAGTAATAAATACATTTCATATTGTGCTAAAGAATTCTTTTCAAATCCACATTTCTTTAAAAAACCATCCAGTAAATTATTGTTAGGAAACCCAATTGATAAACTTGATAAATGTAATTCTTCTCTTGCTACTTGTAATAATGTCATCCCAACACCAATATTTCTATAATCTTTGTCTACGAAAATAAAACTAATTTTACCTTGTTCATTTACACATAGAGAGCCTTTTAACTCATTATCGACATATGCACCATAAAATATATTATTTGTTTGTTCGATATAATCAATATCATTTTGCCAATTTATATGGAAGTTTAACCATTTCTGAATTTCATCTTTAAAAGTTGGAAATTCTAATTGTTTTACTTCAATATCCTTACAATCTTTATTCATTATTTTAGTCAAATCATTTAAATTATAATAAGAAAGATCGTACACTTTTTCATAGCCCAACTTATTATAAAAATGAATCGCTCGGTCGTTTCCTACAATGACTTCGAGAAAAAGTTGCTTACATCCATGTTGAATCGCCTCTTCTTTATGCAGTTCAAATAATTTTCGACTCACACCAATACCGCGATAATTAGGATGAACCGCTAATGTTCCGCAGCGCATAGTCTTTATACTTTCATAATCCTTTATACCACCTAGTATTACGCCAACAGATTTGTCACCGTCTAAAGCAAGAAAAGAATGTTCTAGCAAATTACCTTCTGGTCCCAAAAAACGTTGTATAAAATCCTCTTTTGAAACCTCCATCTTAATAATATAATCGGAAAATCCATCTTTAAAAGCTTCATATACTAAATCAATATTCACTTCACTACACCTTTTATATTGAATCATATAAAATTGCCCTCCAATTGCTTGTATTAACCTCAACATGTACCCATATAATATATTCCATCTATTATAAATTTCAGCTCTTAATTTGAAATGAACGGACATTTCCCTACATATAACTTACTATTAATTTGTTTTATAACAAACGGTGCAATATCTCCATTTTGAATTTTAATTCCTGGCATATCCACTAAACTCTCTTTTATATTTCCTATACCATTCCCCTCTATAACAAATGGTAATCTAACAACCGTCCAATCTACATCACTACTTTGGAGAATTTGTAACTCTTTATATTTATCTTGCATCATTTTTGGTAAAAATAATTTAAACAAGTTAGCCCCCATTTTATTTACAATCCCTTTCTGATCTCCAACAACATTTATAGAGCCACCAGAAATAAGAATATAACGTTTTATTTCATATTCCTTCATTACTTTTAAAATATGCTTTGTAACTGTACTAAAAATATAAGATTCATTTTTCGATTGACCGACAGCATTAATCACAGCTCTACAACCTTGAAGTAATTCCTGGATTGAAGAAAAATCACGGGCATCTCCAATGATAACCTCTATATTCTCATTATTTATCGGCATATTTTTAGAATTTCTCGTTAATATTTTCACTTGAAATCCCTGTTCTAACGCTTCATTTATGAGGAATTTCCCGACTTTTCCATTCGCACCCAAAATAGCTATTTTATTTGTAGTTTCCAAACTTAAAACCCTCTAACTATCTATTATTTACTACATTAATCTCATAAACACGCAAAAAAGCAATTAAATGCTCACATGCTCTTTCGCATGCTAGCATTTTAAAGATTTTTTGTTCTTCTTTCGTTTTATCATTAGCCTGATCTGAAGCTGCTTTTAAACATAGAAATGGTTTTTTATTTATTTGACACACATAGGCGAAAGCTGCTACTTCTTGATCAACTGCCAATGCTCCATATACGGTATGGAGTAAATATCTCATTTCCGAACTACGAATACGTTGATCTCCTGATAAAAATGTGCCGAAATGTATCGGATCATACGATCGTATTTTTTTTATTCTTCTTACAAGTGATTTTGTTGTTTCAATAGGTGCTGTTCTACCGTTATATAAATTAAAAATATCTTCCCCTGAACCAGCAGCAGTAACATCGTGTTGTATTGCGCTTAGTGCCACTACAATATGACCGTTTTGCACCTTGTTTGATAAACTTCCGCATATTCCTGTCATAAACAACTCATCTGGCTGAAACTCACTAATTAACAATTGTACACAACTAGCGCAGCTTACTTTACCGACACCAGTAACAACTGATATAATTTCCAGCTCATTAATAGTATGAAAATGAAATTCCCAAGCTGCTCTTTTTTCAACACGTTCACTCGGATAATGTTGATGCAAATATGTCAGTTCTGGTTCCCATGCAGATACAATTGCAATACGTTTCATTACACGCTTCACTTCCCCTATTGTCATTTAAATAAGTTATCTATACTTTCTCGTTCATAATCTGGAATCCATTCTTTGTATTTCTTATATAAATCTCGTATTATTTCTTTATTCTTCGCAATTACTTCACATCCTCTATCATCATACATAAACATGACAATATCTTTCGTTTCATTTATGAGAAATACATCTGGATAAGAGATTTCTTTTTTTCGTCCAAATCGAGGATACAGAGCAGAGAAATCCTCATGATTAGCAGCTTGTATAAGCGATTCATACTTAATATCTTCTACGAGACATTTTAAAGAAAATTGATATGTACAATATAAATCTGCTTCTTCATCTTCAAATAGAAACGGTAACGTTTCTTGTCTTATATGAAATCTTAAATCTCTTTTCTTAATATATTTATTGTATACATTTATTTTCTGTGGAGTTTTTATGTTTTCCTTTTTAAATCTATAAACATTTGTCACTACAAACACTACATCTTCTTTTGAAAATATGTCTTCAAATAAGAATTTATTGTATGTATATAGTTGAGAAAAGTATTCCATATTTAAATCGTCGGTTCCTTCTACAATTTGATATTTATCTTTTCCGAAATCAAAATGTAAATGATTTTCCCACTGAGATAATAAGTAGGGTCCTAATGTAACTCCTGGAAATGCTTGATTCATATATTCTTTTAATTGTATTTCCTTGTCCTTTCTACTGTACAATTCTTTTTAAATCCCAATATGCTTCTTCTAGCCACGGGTGTATAACTTTCAATGTATCTTTCCTTTCCCACAAATATGAAATATATACAAAAGCTGCTTTTTCCAAAGATTTTTCCAATCCTTTTTTTATTTCTATTAAATATGGTGGTGTCCCTTTTTGATCCCATTCTATTTTATCTGCAACAAATAATACTAAATCCATTTTCGTTGCATGTTTACGCAACGTTGTATGGCAACAAATTGCATTTAAAATTTCTTCATCTTCTACTTTAAATATTTCTTTTGCGATTACTCTCGATAATTTTTGATGAATAATCATAGGAAATTTTCTTTCTGCTTCCACTATTTCTACCCCAAATTCTTCAGCAACTGCAATCCGCTCCTCGTTCGGAAAAATTCCACTAATATCATGTAAATATCCTGCAATTGCTGCTTTTTCTTTATCTACGTGAAACTTTTCCGCAATCTTTTTTGCCTCATTTGCCACACGAATTGAATGTTTATATGTAAACTCTTTATTATATTTTAGTAGAAAATCTTTAATATCATTTTCTATTTTTCCAGTTGGAATAAATGAATATATATCATTATATAGCATAGAAAATCCCCCTTATAACTAACTTTCAGTATAAAGTGGAATCTAAATATCCTTGTTATTTTATATTCGTTATTAATCTTTTTACTCCTTTTTAATACGTTACATGAAATTTTATACAGAATCATCGCTACAAGTACATAAATGTTTGATATTATAGTAATGTTGATGATTTGTAAGGAAAGGAACTACACAATGAATAAAAATATATTAATTATTGATGATGATAAAGAGATTGTTGAATTACTTGCTGTTTATTTGCGAAATGAAGGCTATAACATTTATAAAGCTTATGATGGCGATGAAGCATTGCAAAAGGTTTCTACATATGAAGTTGACCTTATGATTTTGGATATTATGATGCCAAAACGAAACGGATTAGAAGTTTGTCAGGAAGTACGTGAAAATAATACTGTACCAATTCTAATGCTTAGTGCAAAAGCAGAAGATATGGATAAAATATTAGGTCTTATGACAGGTGCCGATGATTATATGATCAAACCATTCAATCCATTAGAATTAGTAGCTAGAGTAAAAGCTTTATTACGAAGATCCTCTTTCCAAAATGCTACTTCGCAAAAGAATGAAGATGGTATTATTCGTATTCGCTCTGTTGAAATACACAAACATAATCATACTGTTAAAGTAAATGGAGAGTATATTAAACTCACTTCTATTGAATTCGATATTTTATATTTACTTGCGAGTAATACAGGAAGAGTATTTAGTTCAGAAGAAATTTTCGAACGCGTTTGGAATGAAGATGGTTATGGTTCAAATAAGACGGTAATGGTCCATATTAGCAACTTACGGGATAAACTTGAAACAGTAATGAATGGAGAAAAATTGATTCATACTGTTTGGGGAGTTGGCTATAAAATTGAGAAATGAAGCATTTGATATATTAAAAGATATTCCTAAATGGAAACTTATTTTTTGGCTCTTATTAGCTATCACACTCACTCCTATTACTGAATTAATTATTTATCGCCTCGTTACGAGTGTAATTGAGAGTTCACTTACTCTAACCGAACTTGGTAAAGAATTCATTCGAATTTTTGGTTATGAAAAGTATAAAGGGATTAAAGAGTCTTTATGGATGATGATTGTTTCTTATTTGTTTTTATTTTCTATTTTTTCATCCTATCTTTACATTTTTTATCGTCACGAGAGAAAACTTTACTATGAAACTTGTATTAAAAAAATGATAGAAGAAATTCGTTACATTGCAAATGGAAACTTCAATCATAAAGTTTCTATTGTAAATCATAACTATCTGGAAGAGTTAGCAATCGGGGTCAATGAAATTGTTGAACAATTAAAAGTCTCAATTGATGAAGAAAGACAAGCGGAACAAGCAAAAAGTGAACTTATTACAAATGTATCACATGACTTACGCACTCCTCTTACTTCTATAGTTGGATACGTAAATTTAATCCATCATGATAATTATAGAGATGAAGTGGAATTGCGATACTATATTCAAGTCATTTACGATAAAGTAACTCGTCTTAATGCATTAATGAATGACTTGTTCGAATATACACGTGTTCAAAATAAAGAATTAAGCTTGTATTCTGTCCCTATTGATATTGTAGAGTTACTTGGACAATTAACTGTTCAATTCCGCATACAGGTTCAAGAAGCTAATATAGAATGTCGGCCTTCTTTCCCGTCTCAAAAGCTCATGGTATTAGCTGATGGTGACAAATTAGTGCGTGTGTTTGAAAATCTTATTATAAACGCTATCGCTTATGGAAGCGAAGGTCGCTATATTGACCTTACTGCTTATGAAAGCAATAATATGATTACAATTGATATAACAAATTACGGACAACCTATTCCTAGTACGGATTTACCTCATATTTTTGAACGTTTTTATCGCGTTGAGAAATCACGCTCTACAAACACTGGTGGATCTGGACTTGGATTAGCAATTGCAAAAAGTATAGTCGAGTTGCATAAAGGAACAATTGAAGTATATAGTGATGACGAAAAAACAACATTCACCGTAAAACTACTTCCATACAAATGTTAATATTACAAATAAAAAGTTCAATTTCTTATCATATAAGAAATTGAACTTTTTCTATTATTTCCCTAAATTTAATAATCCTTTATAATTCTTTAGAAATTCTTTACCTTTTCTTTCTTCCTAATTAAGCATTCCTTTTTACAATACTATTATTGATGTCATAATAGGAGGATCGCTTATGCAATTCTTAAAAAAATTCGCTATTTTATTATTATCTTTTTTCATTACTGCACTTATCGTTTTATATTTTTACCTTTATGTAAATGGTCCGATTATTCAAGCTAAATCAGCTATTTTAATAAATGCTAATTCGGGTGAAATTGTTTATAAAAAAAATGAAGAAACTCCAGTACAATCAGCTACTTTATCTAAATTAATGACAGAATATATCGTATTGGAGCAACTAAATGATAGAAAGATACAGTTAGATGACTTCGTACAAATAAGTAACGAAGTTTTCCGAGTAGAGACAAGCCCTATACAAGTAACATCGAATGATAAAACAACGGTTCGTGATTTACTTCATGCATTGCTACTGGCAGGGAATAATCGTTCTGCACTCGCTCTAGCAGAACACATTGCTGGAAATGAAGATAACTTTACAATATTAATGAATAAAAAAGCAAAAGAACTACAGTTATTACAACCATCTCCATTTCTAAACTCTACTGGAATTAATCATGATACAAATAAACAATCAACTACAACAGCAATAGACGCAGCTAAACTAGCTGCACGATTAGTAAAAGATTTTCCAGATGTATTGAATATTACGAAACTAACCTCTTACCAATTTACCTTCAAAGATTCCCAGGTTTTCAATACGAATAAAATGATATATTCCCTTAATGAAAACATTAAACTTCAAGGTGTTGATGGCTTACAAACTAGTTTTTCAACTAACGGTAATTATAGTTTTGTCAGTACAGCAAAACTAGGAGATACTAGACTAATTTCAGTAATATTAGATGCAGATGAAGAAAACATCTCATTTATTGAAACAAAAAAGTTGCTACAGTATGGTTTTGATCCTTCCTCGTACTCTGCACTCCAAGCTTTTAAAGACACCCTTACATCTTGGACAATATTGCTTCAGTTTAAAAACTTAATTATACAAACTATAATGATTTTCTTAATCATTACCACCTTAATGTTTTTACATATACGTCAGAAAAAATCCGAGGATTTCAATTAAGAAATCTTCTTATATATAAAAACCGACTTGCGCTTGAGATGCAAGTCGGTTTCTAATTCTATAATCCTCTTCCAATCAAATTTGCTGAAACTGGTTGCAAGTTTAACTCCCTCGCCCATATAGATAGCTGACCAATATGATGGATTTCATGTACGATTACATGTCTTAAAACTTCACCATATGTATATGTTTTATCTGTCCACGAAGCCTTAAATATCTTATATTCTAGACTAGATGACCACAACTGTAAAAAAGATTTTAATTCTCGTTTATATAAATCAGATAACGCTTGCACTTTTTGAATCGATTGATAATCTTTAAATTGCGGTTCTCTATCTTCTTCTCCTTGAAGAGCACTAATCCAACTATACTCTACATCTACAATATGAAATAATGTTTCTAAAATACCCCCAACACCACCAACACGTTTGCAAAGTAACTCTTCCTCTGAAAGTTGTTCACACCACTTAAACCAATCATCTCTAACTTGCCAATTATATTGAAATAAAGTGTACACATTTATCTCTCCCTTAATTCAATTATCTACCTAACAGCATCTGTTATACATTTAACCATTGACAATCACTTCTCTTCGACCAAGTTCCTCTACAGCGTGATTAATTATTTCACTTACAGATAAAGAACCATCCAATACGATATCTGAATTCGGCTTAACAGTATGAATTGCCTCTAAATAAGCTTTTCTCGCATATGTCATGTAATGTTCCAAATCATTATATATTTCATCTATTGTACCTTCCTTAAAATCTCGCAAAATCCTTCTAACCATCGCAATATCTAAAGGCGTATCAATAAATATAGTTACATCAATGAATTTTCGCATCTCACTATTTAAGTATGCAAAAGGATAATCTACAATAATATAGTCTAAGGTATTATTTTGTATAAGTTGCTCAATATCATGAATTAATGGTGTTAATACCCACTCGTCGTAATTCGCCCCATCATCAATCCATTTACAAATATCAGCGGGACAGTTATCAAATGTATAACTATCAAAATATAGAGCTTTTGAGTTTTTAAACTTATGCTTTAATCTTTCTGTAATTGTAGTTTTACCTCCCCCCGAAACAGCTGCAATTGAAATTATTTTTGTTTTATTATCCACTATACCCACCAAGCCCCTTTTGTTAACATAACATAATTATAAATCACTATTGTTGCTACTTCTTCCATTCATATTCTAACATACTCATTTCCCATAAATTCCAATACGTTTCTCCTACTCTTTTTGACTCTCTTAATAAGCCTTCTTTTACAAACCCTATTTTTTCGTAACATGAAATGGCCGATGTATTAAAATCATACACACCAAGAGTTACTCTATGTAGTTTTAATTCGTCAAAAGCAATATGAAGTACCGCTTTCATCATATGTTTTCCTATAGAACGTCCTCTCATCTTTGTATTACCAACTAATACTTTTCCAATTCTAGCGGACTTATTAATATTATCTATTTGCCCAAGCGAAATATGACCAATAACGTCTGAAGTCTCTTCATCTACCACTTTGAAAGCGAGTGTATTTGCACTTTCTATATACTTCTCTAATTGCTGTTCGTCTAAAGGAAATGTGAAGGCATTTCCTGACCATTGTATTAGAAATTCTTCGGAATTAATCCAGCTTATTAATTGTTTAAAATCAGATTTTTTAAAGATTTCTAGTTTGATCATTTCCATGCTCCTTTCGTACATCACTCTTTATAGCCTCAAACTTATTTCTATATAAAGAATATATTCTCCTTTTATATGAAATTAAAATAAAGCCATTCATGTGAATGGCTTTATAAAAAAACATAATTATGCTTTTTTCCTATGTCAACAATAGTTCAATAGCTTCAATTTTACATACAGATATAATTACCGTAACTACGCCAGCACTATTAGCAAGCCTTACAACATCACAAGTTACTGAAGAAACAGTTCCTTCAAAATTATTTCCTGTTGTAGTAATGCGCACTGCACTGTGTACTAATTTTTTAAGTTCGTCTCTAATTCCTTGAACACAGCAACAATCGCATTTTTTATTTTGTTCTTCATGTTCTTTTTTACACTCTTCGAAAGCATCCCAACAATCATCCTGTTTACATCTACACTTCTTTTTACAATTATTAAATCGAGACCCCAAAACCTCACCCCCTAATCCTTTCTATTAATAAAGTATGTCCACTTGCTTAAAAGGGTACGAGGCAAAAACATAGAAAGAAAAAAACAAACACTTGTACTAAACACTCTTTTCATTATTAATTATAAAAACAGACCTCTCATAATTAATATGTTGTTTAATGAGGAGAGTTGGATTCTGCTGTATTTAATGTTTAGATCCACTTTCTAAAACAAATCTTTTTTCTTTTAATAGGCCCCCCTCCCCCCCGAAAGACGCACCCGTTTTTCCTTCGCTATTGTGAAATATACATTCAGAGAAGTGTACTCCAAAATAAGATATTATTTATAATCAGAATGTTTTCTTTAACAAATGTTCATGGGAAAATACCATAACTAGTAGTTCTGTCTATTATCTCTTAAAAATTAGCATTGTTTGTATGAACTCTATATCTAGTAGAAAATACTCTATCATATAAAAGGAAAATAGTAGGTTAATAAACAAGCCATTTTTTTATTAAAACATAGAATAATATGAACACTATTAAAAGGAGGTAGAAATGAATGTCTTGGAAAAATGATTGCTGGAGTTCTCAGAAAAAGCATTGTTGTGATGATTGGTGGAAATCTAAAGAAAAGTGTCATCGTGATGATGATTGGTG
>NZ_JAKUDW010000098.1:0-18565 GCF_022662595.1 Bacillus cereus group sp. BfR-BA-01524
AGCAGAGGCTGATGTTATTAGGTTAAAAGGTTTAGCAGAGGCAGAAGCGAAACAAAAAATCGCAGAAGCATTTGAATTATATGGTCAAGCGGCAATTATGGATATGGTTCTTAAAATGCTTCCAAGTTATGCGAAGGAACTTGCAAGTCCGCTTAGTAATATTGATAAAATCACAGTTGTCGATACAGGCGGCGGTGGTAAAAATAGCGGGGCCGGAAAAGTCGCGGGTTATGCGACTGATTTAATGGCAACGATGCAAGAAACGTTAAAAGCTTCTTCTGGCATTGACTTAAAAGAGCTATTAGAAGGATTTGCAGGAAAAGGAGCGGTACAACAATTATCAAGCGATAAACCTGTTGTATCTGTAGTAGAAGATGGGAAAAAAGAAGTAGAAAAAGATAAAGATAAAGAATAATAAGGTGGAAAGAACCTCTAGTAATTGAAATACTAGAGGTTCTCCTATGAATTATAATATTTCGAATAATATACATTTTTATACATTGTTTTAATTATTTAATTTATATAGAATGAAAAAGATATGTATCAATTCTTTAGATCTATAAAAAGATAGAGAGTCTCATCGATACATTTAAATTGTATTATTTTTATAGAAAGATTAAATGTTAATTAATTACATTTAAAACGGTATGGAGGGGTAGAAGTATGTTTCAAGGGAAATTAAGGAGTAGTAGTTTAAAAACAAAGTTACTTGTATCATTTATTATTATTTTAATTCTTCCAAGTATTGTAATTGGTTGGACGTCTTATCAACAAGCGAAGAAGAATTTTAATGAAACAATTTTAAACTCGGCGAAAGATAATATAAAAATTTTGGATAATGTAATTAATAAGGAATTGGATAGTAAAAAAATAGATGCAACTTATTTTACGAAATTATTCACACAATCAAGTTACCAAGCAGATCAAATTCAAAACATACAAAATAAACTAGAAGAATACAACAAACTACATCCAGAAATGGAAGCAATCTATACAGGATCTAGTAATGGACAGTTCATTCAATCACCAGCTATTCAGATGCCAGATGGATATAATCCTACAGAAAGAGATTGGTATAAAGAGGCAGTGAAGAAAAGCGGAGAAGTAATTGTAACTGCTCCATATAAGTCAAAAACGACAGGGAATATTGTTATTACACTAGCAAAACAAAACGAGGATAAAAGTGGAGTTCTTGGGATTGACTTAATCATTAATGATATTGTTACTACTTCCAAGATGGTTAATATCGGTAAGGAAGGATATGTAGCGATATTTGATCAAGATAAAAATGTAGTAGCGCACCCGAAAATGAAGCCAGGAGAGAAATTAGAAGAGAAACTTAGTAAAGAATTGTATAAACAGGAAGCTGGGGATTTTCATTATTCATTAGATGGTGAAGATCGCAATATCACTTTTAAAACGAATAAGAAAACTGGATGGAAAATAGCAGGAATTATGCCTTCCAAAGAAATTATCGAAGCGGCTGAACCTATTTTCTATAAAACAATAACTGTTCTTGGAATTTCACTAATAATCGGTGGGATTGTAATTTACTTCATAATTGCGTCTATTATTAAACCGTTAAAACAACTTGTCATATCATCGAAGAAGATTAGTGAAGGTGATTTAACAGAATCAATTACAGTTCATTCTAAAGATGAAATTGGACAGCTAGGAGAAAGTTTTAACGAGATGGCTGCATCGTTACAAAGTGTCATTTCCAATATAAACACTTCAGCAAGTCATGTAGCGGCATCTTCAGAAGAATTAACAGCTAGTATGAAGCAGACAAGCGAAGCAACGGAACAAATTACACAGGCTATAGAGCAAGTATCAAGTGGTGCAGAAATACAAACGAAAGAAGTTGAAGAAGGAGCAACATTGTTAGAAGAAGTTACAGAAGGAATTCAGCGTGTTGCAGATAGTTCTTCATTAGTATCTACAGCCTCTATGTATACGAAGAAAAAAGCTGAAAATGGTGGGAAGTTAGTTGAACAAACTGTGAATCAAATGCAATTAATTCATGAGTCTGTTTCACAGTCAGACAAAATCATTGGTTTGTTAGATGATAAGTCGAAACAAATTGGAGCAATCCTTGAAGTAATTCAACATATTGCAGAACAGACAAATTTATTAGCGTTAAATGCGGCAATTGAGGCTGCAAGAGCTGGAGAGCAAGGTAGAGGATTTGCAATTGTAGCAGATGAAGTGCGAAAGCTAGCAGAACAATCAGGACAGTCTTCTACGGAAATTGGGAAACTAGTGAAAGAGATTCAATTTGATATAAAAGAAACAGTAAGCTCTATGAATCAAGTTGGAGCAGAAGTACAATCAGGACTTGTAGTTGCAAATGAAACGAAGCAAAGCTTTGTCGAAATATTGAAGTCTACAAATGATACAGTTGTACAAATTGATAGCATGGTAGATGTAGCAAAACAAATGACGGTAGATGCAAAACAAGTAAGTGCATCTATTAATGAAATTGCAGCTACGATTGAAGAAAATGCCGCAAGTGTTCAAAATATTGCTGGTTCCTCTGAGGAACAATTAGCTTCAGTAGATGAAATAAATGCAGCAGCAGTCCATTTATCACAAATGGCAGAAGAATTACAAGAGATGATTGGTAAGTTTAAAATATAATAATAAACTGTTAAGAAACGAAGTAGTACTTATGCTTCGTTTCTTTTTTTATGAAGATAAAAAAGAAAGAAATATATAGTAACCGTGTTATGATAATAAAAAACTGTATTTTCTTTAAATTCTATCTTTAATCATGTTAGGGGAATGGTTTTGAAATTTAAAAAATTAAAACTCCAACCGAGAATTACATTAACTATTAGTACACTTATTTTAGTTGTACTTATGCTAACGAGTTATTTATTTTATTACATATTATCTGAAACGGTAGAAGAGCAAATTGGTAAACGGGCCTTGCATGTTGCGAAAACAGTTGCCGCGATACCAGAAATTCAGGAAGCTTTTCAAAAAGAAAATCCAGCTTCTATTATTCAGCCAATCGCAGAAAAAATTCGAATTGATACAGAGGCTGACTTTATTGTAGTTGGAAATAAAGAGGGGATTCGATATGCACATCCTGAGCGAGATAAAATAGGAGAAGCGATGATTGGTGGAGATAACAAAGGCGTTTTATTAGAAGGAAAATCATATGTTTCGAAAGCAACTGGATCATTAGGCCCTTCATTACGCGGAAAAGTTCCAATCCGTAATCAGGAAAATGAAATCATTGGTGTGGTGTCTGTTGGATTTTCAATGGCTGATATTCATGGAGCAGTAGAAGTGTATGGAAAGCGGGTATTTTGGATTACAATAATAGGTCTTTTAATTGGGATAATCGGCTCTATATATTTAGCGGCAAGTATAAAAAGAATGATGTTCGGGATGGAACCAGAAGAAATTTCATCTTTATATGAAGAGCATAGTACAGTGATTCAATCTGTACGTGAAGGGATTATTGTAATCGATAAAAATGGCAGGATTAGTTTAGTAAATCAAGCAGCTTATGATATTCTTTCGCTAGATAAACAACAAAATATTATTGGGGAATTTATTTTAAATGTAATTCCTAATTCAACGATATTAGATGTACTTCAAACTGGTGAAGAACAGTTTGATCGCCAATTAAATATAAAAGGACAGGCTGTTATTGCGAACCGTCTACCTATTAAAGTAAAGAATAAAGTAACTGGCGTTGTATCGAGCTTACGTTTGAAATCTGAAATGGATCAGTTAACAGCAGAATTATCTCAGACGAAGCAATATACAGAGGCATTACGAGCGCAAACGCACGAATATAACAATTTAATGTATACGCTTTCAGGTCTTATCCAATTAGAATCATACGAAGATGCTTTAGAGCTTATTCATAAGGAAACAGCGGTATATCAAGATTTTGTTCAATTTATTATGAAGCGGATTCAAAATCCATGGCTAGGTGGAATTTTAATTGGATTTTATAATAGAGCACGAGAGTTGAAGATTGATTTTATGCTAGATAGAGAAAGTGGTTTAGACAAATTAAGTCCACATATTGAGAGTAATTATGTCGTTTCTATTTTAGGAAATTTAATTACGAATGCATTTGAAGCAATTGAAAAAAATGAAGAGAATGATAAGAAAGTAAGGATGTTTGTAACTGATATTGGAGAAGAAATATTAATTGAAGTGGAAGATTCAGGGCAAGGGATTCATGATGAAATAATTACTAGCATATTCTATAAAGGCTTTTCGACGAAAGAAGGAGGAGAGCGAGGATATGGATTAGCAAAAGTGAAAGAGTTAGTAGAAGATTTAAATGGAAGTATTGCAATTGAAAAAGGGGATTTAGGTGGTGCGTTATTTATTATTGCACTACCGAAAGAGAGAGGCGAATAGTAATGGGTGAGGAGATTGAAGTATTAATTGTAGAAGATGATATTCGGATTGCTGACATTCATCGTCGTTTTACTGAAAAAATTGAGGGATTTAAAGTAATTGGAACGGCAACGACTGGAGAACAAGCGAAAGAATGGCTAGAGCTTGTGAAGCCACAGCTTGTTTTATTAGATGTGTACTTACCTGATATGCAAGGAACGGAACTTGTCACATATATTAGGCATCATTTGCACGATACAGATATTATTATGATTACAGCGGCATCGGAAACAGATGTAGTGAGGCACGCCCTGCGGGGCGGAGTAACAGATTATATCGTAAAGCCACTAATGTTTGATCGATTTAAAGCAAGTCTAGAAGGCTATCAAAAAAAGATTATACAGTTAAAGAAGAACAATCAATTATCTACGGAACAAATTGAATATTTATGGTCTCAAAGAGGTGTGAAGGGAGATCAAATAGAATATGCCCCGAAAGGGATAGATCCTTATACTTTAGCGAAAGTAAAAAAGCATATGTTAACAGTTAATGAAGAAGGGATTACAGCAGAAATGTTAAGCTCAATGATTGGAGTAAGCCGATCAACGGCAAGGCGCTATTTAGAGTATTTGATATCTGGGAAGAAAGTCCACGCAGAGCTAATATATGGAAGTGTTGGGAGACCGGAGAGACGTTATTTTCTTGCTTCTTCATAATAAAAAACAGTAGAGGATTTTATTTCTTCTACTGTTTTTTTGCATCTTATATTGGAATAATCCCAATTACAATTCCGGTAATTAACATAACCATTGTCGTTCCAACGGCCCACAATAAAGTGAAGCGTTGATGTTCACCGAAATCAACTTTGGCCATTCCAACCAATAAATAAGTGGAAGCGACAAGCGGACTTAATAAGTGAACGGGTTGCCCAAGTAAGGAAGCGCGTCCCATTTCAGCTGCACTAATTCCGTAAGTAGCAGCAGCTTTCGTCAAGATAGGTAATACCCCGAAGTAAAATGCATCATTAGACATGAAAAATGTGAATGGCATACTGAGAAGTGCTGTAATAATTGGTAGTTGTGGTCCAAGTGCATCTGGTATAAGAGTTACTACACTGTTAGCCATTGCATCTACCATTTTTGTTCCAGATAAAATACCAGTGAAAATACCGGCAGCAAATACGAGAGAAACAACTGCTAATACATTCCCTGCATGAGAAGCAATACGTTCTTTCTGTTGCTCTAAGTTTGGATAGTTAATCATAACAGCAATAGCAAAAGCGACTGTAAATAAAACAGGTAACGGCATAACTTCTAGTATGAGACAGACAAGTAATGTAGCAGTTAATAAAAAGTTAATCCATAGAAGTTTAGGACGTTTATGCGCTGCGGCTTCGACAGTTGCAGCTTGCTCATCCATTGTTTGCATTTGTTTTAAATACTGTACATCCATAATACCTAAACGTTTTCTTTCTTTTTTTCCAAGATAGTAGGCAACGAGAATAACCCAAATTGCACCAGCAATCATTCCTGGAATAAGAGGTGTAAATAATTCGGAAGCCTCAAGTCCAAGTGCGCTCATAACACGAGCTGTGGGTCCACCCCAAGGTGTAAGGTTTGTTACTCCTGCCCCTAACATAACAACTCCAGCTAATATGAGGGGGTTCATTCCAAGGCGCTTATATAGTGGATACATTGCGGAAACTGTAATCATGTATGTTGTTGTACCATCACCATCTAGAGAAACGATAATAGTCAATATAGCCGTTCCGACAACGATTTTTAAAGGATCTCCTTTTACAAATTTTAAAATCTTACTAATGACAGGATCGAATAAACCGCTATCAATCATAATTCCAAAATATAAAATAGCGAACATAAGCATAATACCAGTAGGTGCTAATTTTTGAATCCCCTCTAACATCATAGGCCCCATATTGGCATAGAATCCGCCAATTACTGCAAAAACACTCGGAATTAATATTAAGGCTACTAGTGCTGACATACGTTTCGTCATAATTAAAAACATAAAGACAAATACCATCGCAAATCCAAGTAGTGCTAACATGTAATTTCCCCCTCAAAAGAATGATTGCGCTTTCAAAATAGAATAAAAATTCAGAAAAAGGTTTTTTATTTATAATAAAAGCATCTATTCAAATGGTAAATAATTTGAAAAATAACATCATTAGAAGCATAATTTTTATTTTGTTCATTTTGTTCACGGTAGTTAATTTGAATTTTTAAAAAGTAAGCCGCTCCTCGTAAGAATGGTAGAATAAGATGAAAATAGTGAAGTGTGAAATAGGGAGTAGATGTTATATGAAAACGAGAATAGAAGAGATTTATAGCTCTTATGAAGGAAAAGTAGAGGAGATTTTTATTAATGAATCTTCTTACGTATATGAATGGGAAAAATTACTGATGATCCGAAAAAATGACGGTGAGCTAAAAAAAATTGCAGTCGGGATTAGTGGAAATATAAGATTGGTAAATGTAGAAGTTGGACAGGAAATTAGTGCGGATACATTATTAGTTAAATTAGAAGATGATTTATTAATTACAGGTTGTGAGTGATGAGAGATGTGTAGAAATAACTACACATCTTTTTTTATTTCCTATATTACAAAAAGCACATTGTTTTTTCACAAATCTCACACAACCTTTTGGTATTCTTTTCATGGAGTATACGGTTTCTAGGGAGGAATATTGATGAAAGTAAAATATGTCGTACTTGCTATATGTTTATGTTTCATATTTACAGTAGTCGGGTGTGGGAAAAAGGAAACAGCAGGTGTTGCCATTGATGAGAAACATGATAAATGTGATATTTGCCAAATTGGGGTAACAGATAATCAATTTGCAACAGAAATTATTTTAGAAAATGGAAAAGCGTTAAAGTTTGATGATATTGGTTGTATGTATAAATGGATGGAGATCAACTCAGATGAAAAGACGAAAGAGAAATTTGTCCGAGATTATGATTCGAAAGATTGGATTTCGTTAGAAGACGCTACTTACGTATATGATAAAACAATAACGACACCGATGGCTTATAATGTCATTTCATTCAAAAATAAAAAAGATGCAGAGAGCTTTGTATCTAACTATAAGGGGAAAATTCTTTCGTATAAAGAGTTAGCAGAGCACAAATGGGAAATGAATAAAGAGATGATGGGGAAACCGAAAGCAGGAAATCATGGTGGACATCATTAATAATAGAAAAAGACAACTATATAGTTGTCTTTTTCTATTATTACTCAGGTGCAAATATAGAAAAGGTGTAAAATTTTTAGAAGAACGGTTACAATGGAATATAGTAACCTAAAGCAATCATTTATCCCGCATTAACGGGCAGTAAGACCCCCACCTCAAAATTCAGCGGAAGCAAAGAAGTTAGGTGGGGGATCAACTGCCAGTAAACGCCCGAGTGGTTCAACTAATAATCAGTGGTGGATGAACAAAACCCCCACTGATTAAAGTTTCACTTTATGTACTTTTTAGAAATGTATACAAATGCGGTAAAAACGTGCTAAACTAATTGCTTCATAATGTTAATGATGGGGCCATCAGGCGTATCATTCCAATAGGTTGAGAAACATAGTATAAGCTTAAGATAATCCGATTAAAGAAGGAATCTAAAGGGCTTATGGATAAATGTACTCAAGAAGAGTTATTGTATGTGATGGAGGAATGGTTAAGAAAACATTATCTTTCATAGGAGCTGTAGTTGTGAGAAAACAAAAAATTTTATTATGTATTTTATTAGGACTTTTAATGACGGTAGTGGCTTGTGATAAGCAAGAAGAACCAGAATCGAAACCGGTTCATGTGAAAAATGAAAAGAAAAAAGAGAAGCATAAAGAACAGGAAGAATCTAAAGAAGAGAAAAGTATAAATTTAATGGACAAACAGTTGTTACTTTCAGCTACTCTTGGAGACACAGAGACAGCTATGAAGTTGATTCAGGATGGAGCGAATATAAACGTAGAAGGTGACAACGGAGAAACGCCTGTCCTTGCAGCGACGTACCAAAATCATGTAGAGACAGTTAAAGCATTAATTGGTGCAGGTGCTAATATTGAAATTAAAGATGAGAAACAAAGTAATCCACTTCTTTATGCAAGTAGAGAAGGATATACGGATATTGTAAAAGTATTAATTAATGCAGGAGTTAATACGAAAGAAACGACTAAGTCAGGTGGAACAGCACTTATTTCTGCATCTGAGCGTGGACATGTAGAGGTTGTTAAAGAATTATTAGAGCATACAGATATTGATGTGAATTATAAAAATGAACGTGGTGGAACAGCGCTATTAGAAGCAATTGTATTAGGAAATGGTAGTGAAAACCATAAGAAAGTAATTCAATTGCTTATTGATCACGGTGCAGATGTAAATATGGCTAACAAGGAACATCTGACGCCACTGCAATACGCTGAAAAAAGAGGTTTTAAAGATATTGTAAATATGTTGAGGGTAGCTGGAGCAAATGAAGTAGTACAGCCACAACAACCAGTAGAGTAAAAAACGAAAAATAATCCCATTTAGATAGACAGAATGAAGAAATCAGTTAGTATGATGGATTCAGTAATGTGTATTTGAATGGGATTTTTGTTTTGAACATGAAAAATAGATTATGAATAGATGGTATATGGAGTAAATAAGGAGGGTATAAATGAGTCTCTCAGAACTTGATTTAATAGTAATTCAGGTAGAGGTTTTATTTGTTCATAATCAAGTAGGAAAAATGAAATATGTAAATGAACAAGGAAATCCGAAAGCACCACGTTTTTTTCTTGGCAGAACTCGTGAAGGGAGTATAACGAGATATCATTGTAATGTGGATGATGAAACGGTAAGTAATATTGAGAAGTTAATTCGAGAACCTTCAAAGTATATAGAGATAGCAAAGATCATTAATGTATTAAATGAAGACAGAACAGTGGAAAATATTTGGATGGGTCCTGCTTTCATGTTCCCTAATACTTTACATAAGCCGACTAGAACAATACAAATAACTGAGAAGAATAAAGAGCTTTTGCGAGAAAATTTTCCTAATCTAATAGAACAGATGGAATGGAGGCAACCTTATTTTGCAATTGTAAAAAATGAAAAGGTAGTTTCCGTTTGTTGCAGTGCCAGAAGTACGCCCGTAGCTGCTGAGGCAAGTGTGGAAACTTTAGCGGAATTTCAAGGGAATGGATATGGTACTGATGTTGTTACAGCCTGGGCCATATCAATACAAGAGGAAAAGCGCATTCCACTTTACAGTACTGCTTGGGATAACTTTCCTTCGCAAGCAGTGGCAAGCAAACTAAAACTCATTAACTATGGAATGAATTTACATATTGATTGAATTTTAAGCATTGTTTCGTTCTATTATTTTATATTTTAATATCCAGATTAATGTAAATGATGATGTGGTGAATATTAACATTCGATTAACACCTAATTAACAATCTATCAAAACTGACTTAATAAATGCGTAATATAGTAAAGGTAACAAAATAACTAGGGTAGAGAACATTTGAGAACACCCACTTACATATAATGTGCCACTTTCTTAGGTGTGCTCTATTCCCTAGAGTTCAAATAAGGAGAAAGGCGTTCTATGTAAGTAGGTGTTTTTAGTTTTGATAAAAATAGAACAGTTAGGTGGAATGAATGTTTAAAGAACCTTATATTGCGATGATAAAAGATTGGAAAGGATACAAAGCATACAAAAAATTGCCGAAAACAGTTTTTCTTATGACTGGTTCAATGCTGGAATTACCAGAGCGTGTATATGAATTGCAGAAACATGGACATGATGTATTTCTTCATTGTGATTTTATACAAGGCTTAAATACGAATACAGAGGAAGCGCTTTTGTATATTCAAGATGTTATCGGGGCACAAGGTATTATTTCAACAAAGGGTTCGACAATTCGAAATGCTAATAAAATTGGATTGAAAACAATTCAACGTATTTTTATTGTAGATACTTTATCCCTTACTAAATCAATTGAAAATTGTAAAACGACTAAACCAAATGCAGTAGAGATTATGCCAGGGATTATGCCTTCTATAATTAAACAGCTAGCAGAGGAAATAGAATTTCCTATTATTGCAGGCGGGCTGATTCAAACGCGAGAAGATGCGGAAATTGCAATTCGTGCAGGAGCAAGTGTGATTTCAACAAGTCATTATGAAGTATGGATACATAAAGAAAAAAGGAGTGCAACCTTGTGATTGAATTGAAAAATGTTTCAAAGGTATATAAAAATGCAGAAGAGACAGCGGTTAAAGGCGTATCGGTTCATATTAAGAAGGGCGAATTTTTTGTTTTAGTTGGACCTTCGGGATGCGGGAAAAGCACATTATTACGCATGATCGCTGGCTTAGAAGAGATTTCTTCGGGAGATTTGATTATTAATGAACGTGTTGCAAATGATCTAGAGCCGAAAGACCGTAATCTATCAATGGTATTTCAAAATTATGCATTATATCCACACTTATCTGTAGAAGAAAATATTTTATTTGGACTTAAGGTAAGAAAAGTACAAAAAGAAGAGCGACAAAAGCGATTAATGGAAGCGATTGAAATGGTAGGACTGAAAGAGTATGTGAAAATGAAACCAGGTCAATTATCAGGCGGACAAAGACAGCGTGTTGCGCTTGCTAGAGCGATCGTGAGTCAAGCACCAATCTGTTTAATGGATGAACCACTTTCGAATTTAGATGCGAAATTACGTGCGCAAATGAGGATTGAAATTAGAGAAATTCAGCAGCGATTAGGAATTACGATGATTTACGTTACCCACGATCAAATAGAAGCGATGACTATGGGAGATCGTATCATGGTTTTAAATAAAGGAAGTATACAGCAAGTTGGAACACCACTTGACATATATAACGAACCAGCAAACGAATTTGTTGCAAGTTTTATAGGTTCTCCTTCTATGAATATAAATGATGGAGAAGTGGATAAAGAAAAAGGTGTATTACATATAGGGCAATTGCAAATTCCATTATCTATTGGACAGTTAAAGCAATTACCAGAAGGAATAATTCGTATAGGCATGCGTCCTGAGCATATTGAACTGTCTGAGGAAGGACAAGCAGTGACGCTGCAATCTGTAGAAGTATTAGGGAATGAATCTATATTAAACTTTGCGGTAAATGGAACAACTTGGAGTGCGAAAGTCATCGGACAGTTACTCTTGAACAAAGGTGATAAAGTAAAATTATTATTCTCGCAAGAAAAGTTATGCTTCTTTAACGAAAACACGAATGAACGCTTAAAAGTGGTAGCTGAAGAAGAGTTGAAAGTGGTGGCGAAATAATGATCGAAGTAAGTAAGTTACCAGTTCAAACAAAGGTGTCAAAAAAGAAAAAATTATGGGGGAGAACGAAAGATTTAAGAATAGGATTATTGTTTTTGGCGCCATCTATTTTGCTATTTTCGATTTTTTTGTTCTATCCATTGTTTAGGACGATTTACTATAGTTTTTATTTAACCGATATACATGGAGAAGCTAATCTTTTCGTTGGCTTAGAAAATTATCAATATTTATTCTCTGATCCAGCTTTCTACAAAAGTATAAAATCAACTTTACTATTTGTTTTATATACAGTGCCTACGAGTATTATATTTGCTTTGTTTCTTGCATTGATTGCAAATGGAAAGGTAAGAGGTATTGGGTTATTCCGAGTTCTGTTTTCTTCGACGATGGGAATATCAGTAGCTGCTAGTGCAGTGATTTGGCTATTTTTATTTCATCCAAGTGTAGGATTATTTAATAATATATTAGCCTCTATGAATCTTCCTGCAATCGCGTGGTTAACGAGTCCGGACTGGGCACTATTCTCTGTATCAGTTACAACAGTTTGGGTGAATACAGGATTTGCATTTTTAGTTATATTAGGTGGTTTACAAAATATCGATACGTCTTTATATGAGAGTGCATCTATAGATGGTGCTAGTTATTTATATAAGCTTCGCCGTGTTATATTACCGATGCTATCGCCAACTTTATTCTTTATTGTAACAGTAACGTTAATTAGTGCGTTCCAAAGCTTTGGACAAATTGATATTTTAACGCACGGTGGACCGAATGATGCAACGAATTTAATTGTGTACTCGATTTACAAAGAGGCGTTTGTGAATCATCAATTTGGAACAGCAAGCGCACAAGCGATGGTATTATTTGTTTTCATTTTCATTGCTACATTACTTCAATTTAAGTTTGCTGAGAGAAAGGTGCATTATAAATGATTGTTAAACAGTGGAAGCAAAATTTCCTATTATACATGCTGCTCATAATTAGTGCAGTAATGGTGTTTTTTCCTGTACTGTATGCGTTTTTAATAAGCTTTATGACACCAGACGATATTCAAATGAGAAGGTTATTTCCAACTCAATTTACTTTTGATAATTTCATTAATATTTTTCAAAAAGTACCGCTTTTTACATACTTATATAACAGTTTAATTGTATCGACAGTCGTTATGATTGGACAACTTATCGTATCAAGCTTAGCGGCGTATGCTTTTGTTTTTCTTCAGTTTAAAGGGAGAAATTTAATTTTCTTCCTGTTTATTTCAACGATGCTTATTCCGTGGGAAGCAACGATGGTGCCTAACTTTTTAACGATTCAAAACTTTGGCTGGATCAATAGTTTCGCTGGGATGACAGTGCCGTTTTTTGCAACAGCTTTCGGTATTTTCTTACTACGTCAACATTTTATGACACTTCCGAATGAACTGAAAGAAGCTGCTTTTATTGAAGGGATTGGAAATGTAAGGTTTTTATTCAGCGTTGTAATTCCGTATTGTAAAACGAGTTTTATTACGCTTGGAGTATATAGCTTTTTAACAACATGGAATATGTATTTATGGCCACTTTTAGTGACCACTGATGAAAAAGTAAGAACAGTGCAAATTGGTGTGAAGCAGCTTCAGTCACAAGAAGTTGCAACTGATTGGGGAAGCGTAATGGCCGGTGTGACGGTTATCGTTATTCCAACATTGATTTTACTATTTTTAGGACAAAAACAATTACAACAAGGATTAACAAAAGGTGCAATTAAATAACTAAGAGAAGGTGAGCTTAAAATGAGTTTAGTAAAAAAAGGTGCTGCTCTATTAATGGCAGCAACAATGGCATTATCTAGTGCCGCTTGTTCAAATAGTAAAACAGAGGGAAAACCTGAAGCGCAGGCAAAAGTAGCACCAGTTGAAAAAAATAGTGATAAAACTGTAATTCGCTTCTGGCATGCGATGGGTGGAAAAACACAAGGTGTACTAGATGGTCTTGTTGCAGACTATAATAAGTCACAAAATAAATACGAGATAAAGGCAGAGTTCCAAGGGACATATGAAGAGTCTTTAACAAAATTTAGAACGATGTCTGCAACGAAAGAAGCGCCAGCTCTTGTTCAATCGAGTGAAATTACAACGAAATATATGATTGATAGCAAAAAAATCACACCAATTGATAGTTGGATAAAAAAAGATAAGTACGATACGTCAAAATTAGAAAAAGCAATTACAAATTATTATTCAGTTGATGGAAAAATGTATTCTATGCCATTTAATTCATCTACACCAGTATTAATTTATAATAAAGATGCTTTTGCAAAGGCGGGCTTAGATCCAGAGAAAGCTCCGAAAACATATGCGGAATTACAAGAAGCAGCGAAGAAGTTAACGATTAAAGAAGGTGGAAATGTAAAACAATATGGATTCTCCATGCTTAACTATGGTTGGTTCTTTGAAGAATTGTTAGCGACACAAGGTGCTTTATATGTAGATAACGAAAACGGCCGTAAAGATGCTGCAAAGAAGGCGGTATTTAACGGTAAAGAAGGACAGAAAGTATTTGGAATGTTAGATGATTTAAATAAAGCTGGCGCACTTGGAAAGTATGGAGCAAGTTGGGATGATATTCGTGCTGCGTTCCAGTCTGGACAAGTTGCTATGTATTTAGATTCTTCAGCAGGTGTTCGTGATTTAATTGATGCATCTAAGTTTAATGTAGGAGTTTCATATATTCCATATCCAGAGGATTCGAAACAAAATGGTGTTGTTATTGGTGGAGCATCATTATGGATGACGAATATGGTTTCAGAAGAAACGCAACAAGGTGCTTGGGACTTTATGAAATATTTAACGAAGCCAGACGTACAAGCAAAATGGCATACTGCAACAGGCTATTTCTCAATTAATCCAGATGCATATAATGAACCTTTAGTAAAAGAGCAATATGAAAAATATCCACAGTTGAAAGTAACAGTAGAGCAACTGCAAGCGACGAAGCAATCTTCAGCAACACAAGGCGCTTTAATTAGTGTATTCCCAGAATCACGAGATGCAGTTGTAAAAGCATTAGAAGCGATGTATGACGGGAAGAATAGTAAAGAAGCTTTAGATGAAGCTGCCAAAGCAACAGATAGAGCAATTAGTATTTCAGCTCGTACGAGTCAAAAATAAGAGAAAGCCGTATCCTTAAAAGGGATACGGCTTTCTTTATAGGGAGATAAGGGATCAAAGAAATAATGAAGTTTTATCTCTTTTATATGAGTAAAGGGTCTAGAATGAATGTTGTCTTTTTCATTATTTATTTAACTCCATTGCGACTTGTTTACCATTTATGAAAACCTCTACTACCGCTACTATAACTTCTATTACTTTTTTCATCTCTCCTTGTTTTTGTTTCATTTCTTACTTTCAGTATAAGGAAATACAGTAATTACAACCATCGAATTGGATGACAAGAGACTTACAGTGTTGTAAGGATAATAGTTTAGTTTGTAATAAAGTGAAACTTTAATCAGTGGGGATTCTTCATCTCCCACTGATTATCAGCCCTCGCCAATCGGGCTTTTACGGCCCATTAATGTGGGATAAATATGATTCGGGATTGCGATTCTGAACTTTCTGTCGTTTTGAACTATAATTAGAAAGAGGGGGGATAATATGAAAAGAATTCTTGTTATTAGTGATATTCATGGAGAGATAGAAAAGTTCGAACAGTTATTGGAAGAAGCTCAATATGATGCGAAACAGGATCAATTAATCTTACTGGGAGATTATGTAGATCGTGGTCCAAATGCGCGTGCTGTAATTGAAAAGGTAAGAGAATTGAAAGAAGAGGGAGCACTCATTTTAAAAGGAAATCATGAAGATATGATGATTAAAGCGTTAACGACAAATGAGGAACGTTCATGGAACCATTGGGTAAAAAGAAATGGTGGAGATAAGACATTATATAGCTATGGATTTGTAGAAGAAGATATTGCGGTTAATGAGAAAGACTTCTCAAAACCGATTTTACAATCTCGTGTATTAGAGGAACATATAAAGTTTATTCAAGAATTAGATCATTACATTGAAACAGAAGAGTATATATTTGTACATGCTGGGGTTGAGCCGATGAAACGAGTTTCTGAATCTGAACCATATACGTTAATGTGGATCCGTAATGAATTTCATAATGGATATAGCGGTGAAAAGGTTGTTATATTTGGGCATACGGAAACAAAAACGCTTCATGGTAGTGAGGATTGCGGAGTGTATTTTGGTAGTAATCGTATTATTGGAATTGATGGCGGGGCTGTGTATGGTGGTCAGCTAAATTGTTTGGAGTTGCCGAGTAAAAAGGTATATGTAATAAAAAATTGAAAGAGATAAGAGGAATCTTATTTCTTTCAATTTTTTATTAAGGTAAATTTAAGACAAAGCTTTTATAATAAAACTTCAAAATTTTATATAAAGCAAAACTTCAGAAGAAAATAGTTGAAAATGAAATTACGTAATGTAACTACATTCTTTTGTTACGAAGAGAAGAAACGTAATAATAAATAGAATTGAACTATATGATGGAAGGTGACAGTATGCGCTTACTTGTAGTAGAAGATAATGCTTCGTTACTAGAGTCTATCGTACAAATTTTGCGTGATGAATTTGAAGTAGATACAGCAATAAATGGAGAAGATGGATTGTTTTTAGCGCTTCAAAATATATATGATGCAATTTTGCTGGATGTGATGATGCCAGGGATGGACGGATTTGAAGTAATTCAAAAAATACGTGATGAAAAGATTGAAACACCAGTCCTGTTTTTGACAGCGAGAGATTCTTTAGAAGATCGGGTGAAGGGATTGGACTTTGGTGGAGATGACTATATCGTTAAGCCATTTCAGGCTCCCGAATTAAAAGCGAGAATTCGCGCTTTACTACGCAGAAGTGGTAGTTTAACAACGCAGCAAACGATTCGTTATAAAGGGATTGAATTGTTCGGAAAAGATAAAGACGTTCAAGTAGATGGAAAAAGTATTAAGTTGACATTGAAACAATATGAGCTACTAGAGTACCTCATTCAAAATAGCGGGAAGATTTTAATGCGTGAACAAATTTTTGATCGTGTTTGGGGATTTGATTCAGATACGACAGTAGCGATTGTAGAAGTGTATGTGCATCATTTACGTAAAAAATTAGAACCATTCGGTTATCAGAAAGATATTCAAACCGTTCGAGGTATTGGATATATATTAAAAGAACAATGAAAAAGGGAAGTATGTTTCAAAAGACACGCATTCGTTTGACTATAGTGAATTCATTAGTATTTATCCTATTAATAGGTATATTAGGTAGTATTATTTATTCATACACATATAAGCGTATTTATAATGAAGTGGATCAATCTATAAAAATGTTGGCTCAGTATAGAGAAAAATTAGATGTTAAAATACCACCAAGAAAACGCATGGAGAATATCCAAATTGGAGATCCGCGAGTAACTAGAATAACTTGGAATGGAAAAATAGTGAAAATAGAGGGCGATAACCGTAAATTCCGTTCTATTTTTGAAGAGAATTTGGAAAAGTTTTCTCCAAAAAATTTAGAGGAGTTACAAGATATTGAAGTACAAGGACGATATTTTAGAGTATTTTCGCTTCAAAAAGATGGAGAAATAGTTCAAATCGTGCGAGATATAACAGCGGAAGAAAGAATGTTAAATACTTTATTTTTAATCCTTGTTATAGGTTGTAGCATAGGAAGCCTCTGTGCGATAGGTATCGGCTTTTTCCTAGCTGGTAGAGCACTCGTACCTATTCAAAATTCATGGGAGAAACAGCAGCAATTCGTTTCTGATGCATCACATGAACTCAGGACACCACTTGCAGTTATTCAATCAAAAACGGATGTTTTATTCCAGTCACCATCCGCTACGATAGAAGAAAAAGCGATGGATATTTCTACAATTTCAAAAGAATGTAGGCGGTTATCGAAACTCGTTAGTAATTTATTATTGCTAGCACGTTCTGATTCTAATCAAATTGAGATGGATAAGAAAACATTTGAACTTGATAAATTGTTAGAAGAAATAGTAGCCCCATATAAAGAGATTGCTTCTTATCAAGAAAAAGAGATGTTACTAAAAGTAGAAAGTGACGTATCTTTTATGGGGGATAGAGAGCGGATTCATCAAATGATGGTCATACTGTTAGATAATGCGATGAAGTATACAAACGAAGGCGGGCATATTCAAATTGATTGCACGCAAACGAGTAGTGCAATTCGTATACAGGTGAAGGATAACGGGATAGGAGTGAAAGAAGAAGATATTCCGAAATTATTTGATCGTTTTTATCAAGGGGATAAAGCAAGAAGTACGTCAGAAGGAGCTGGATTAGGTCTTTCAATCGCAAATTGGATTGTAGAAAAGCATTATGGAAAAATATCAGTAGAGAGCAAATGGGGAGATGGCACTTGCTTTGAAGTGATATTCCCTAAAAATCAAAGAATATAAGTAAGAAGACGATCTTGTTTTTACAAGGTCGTCTTTTTTTAAGATAAAGTTAAGAAACTATTTATATTATGTATGGCATAAAGAAAATTCATTACGTGAAGAAGAGATTATAGAGGTGTACGTGAGTGAATTTTATCGATCATAATGTTATTTCAAGCAGCGATGAGATGTATGTATAGTATTAAAAAAATTATGGGAATGATGGAAAAGAAAGTGTAAGAGGGAGGAATTAATTTTGAAAAAGAAAATGATGACGGTATTCACTATTGGAGTAATGAGTTTAAGCATATTAGGGGGTGCCTCTCCTTCTGAAACATCAAAAGGAAAGACAGATTACACACAGCGCAGTAAAGAACAATTAAACAATGGAAAGATACATGCGGTGAATACAGAAGAA